>CAZMFK010000206.1:0-3317 GCA_964565545.1 uncultured Caldisericota bacterium
ATCAAAGGGATTGTCAGTATTGGGGAAGGTTCGTTTATTGACGACAATGTTACTATTCAAGGCCCAGTATATATTGGACAAAACTGTATTATACGTAGTGATGCCCTTATAAGGCCATACTCTGTAATCGGGGACTATGTAGTTATTGGACATAACTCAGAAGTTAAAAATTCGATCATATTTAATGATGCCAAACTTGCTTCTCATTCTGTTGTCAGTGATAGCATTATTGGCAAAGGCACCCGTATTGGATCTGGAATGATTACCGATAACCGAAGGTTTGACCAGAAAGATATTATATTGCGTATTGGTGATAATGAATATCAAACTTCTTATGATAAATTTGGTTTGATTGCGGGTGATTATGTGAGAATTGGATCTAATTGTTCCACTCTTCCCGGCACGGTAGTGGGAAAGTATACATGGTTTTATAGCAACATGCTTATTTATGGCTTTTTTGAGAAAGAAAAGTTCATTAAATTCAAGCAAATGGTAGAAGTCGTGGACAAAGAGCCATATATCTTTTCCAGGGATGATAAATCAGGCAAACGATAAGTTTACGGAGGACGAAAAATGTTTAAAAAATCCATAATATTTTGTTTAATATTGGTATTCTTTTTCTGCTTTAATACATTAACTTTAGGCGCTGACTGGAATGAGCTTCAAAAAGATCCTACAAGAGAAGGGTATTTGCCTGACCGCATTCAAACTCCTCTTATTGAAGTTTGCAAAGTTGAAGTTGGAGATGAGATAAGCGGTACTATTGCAGTTGTAAACAATGAAGTACTTTTTGCAACCCAAAAAGGCATAATTGGCTCAGCTTCTTTGATCAATGGAGAATTATTTTGGCAAAGGAATCTTAAAGCCAAAATTTCTTCCAGTATGACTGCTTCAGAATCTGAGGTGTTTATTGCAACTGAAAGTGGCGATGTGTATGCAATGAATCGAACCAATGGAGCAATATTATGGAAAGTATCTCTGGGAATTCCATTCAAAGCACCGTTAACAAAGTTTTTCAGATACCTTTATTTGCTCGGTGCCAATGGTCAGATCTATTGCCTTAATGCTTTTGATGGAAAACCACTTTGGAATACTGAACTAAAAGGGGAGTTCCTAACTGCTGCCAGCATGAAACAAAACAACCTTTATATTGTTTCCAAAGAAGGTCGTCTTTTTTGCCTTGATGCCTATAATGGCAAAACTCGCTGGGTTTATGAAATGAAACAAACTTCTCGTTCAACACCTATGCCTTCAACAGAGATAATTTTAGTCGGAGATGATGATGGAAACCTTTATGGAATTGATTACTTAAAAGGTACAGAATACTTTATAAAATCTTTTGAAGATGCAATTACCTCTCCTTTTGCCTATGGATATTTTGATCGAAGAATGATGATTGTAGGTAATGAAAAATCTTATACTGCTTTCGGGTCATCCAATGGAAATATTATGTGGAAATATGTTGTTGATGAAGCTTCAATACCTCCCATTGGCACTGGAGATAGAATATGGATTCCAGGAAAAAACAACAAGCTTGTCATGCTTGATTCATTTTCAGGGGTTAACGATTACGAAATTTTGCTTCCCTCCAAAATTACCTCCGCAATGGCAGTTTCCAATGGTCGACTGGTTCTTGGTACAGAAAAAGGAACTATTCATGTTTTTGCGCCTTCTGAAATAGATTTTATTTTAGAAATGAAACCTGATATTGGCGTTATTGTTCCTGGAAAGCAATTCAGTTTTCAAGTTAGTATCCTAACTTCTGCTGAGTTTAACGATTTAATTTCTTTAAATGTCAGTGGTTTTCCCTGTAGCTGCAAAGGTGTGGGAAGATATTTTGACAAATCCAGCTTAAGTAATTCTGGGACAGTAAATTTAGTTATTGACACTACGGAGGAAGCAACACCCGAAAGATTTCGAATTACCATCAGTGCATATTCTCGCAGCGGAATAAAAAGAGAAGCATCGTCTATTTTAGTCATTCAACCTACCTATGAAGTTAATATTATTGAATTTGGCGATCTTGATCAAATTAAATCAGGAACAGACTTTCAGCTTGATTTAATGATCAAAGACGCAATCAATATACGGTCAGTTCAATCTATCATTAAATACTCTCCGGAGGTTTTATTTTTACATGACGTTAGCGCAGGATCGTTTTATGGTGAGCGCATTCAGGATTATGTTTTTGACTGGGACAAAAATGATGACCAAGGAAATGTGGTAATCGGTTTAACCAAGCGTGATATTGGTTCATCAGGCACAGGAACTATAGCTAGTCTCCATTTTCGTGCCAAAAAACCAGGAAATGCTGGCATTAAGATAGTAAGATCTTCAGTAAGAGACTCTTTCCTTCTTGAAACCTCTTATCAAACAAAAGAGCTTAACCTTGAAATCGATAAAGGCGCTCAAAAAATAATTCAGTTACGTATTGGTTCTCCAACTATCCTGATTGACCACCTGGAATATCCTATCGATGCACCACCCGTTATTGAAAAGGGAAGAACTCTTGTTCCAATTCGAAGGATCGCTGAAGAACTTGAATCAAAAGTATCCTGGGATGCAAAAGAACAAAAAGTAACTCTAGAGCGTTATGATAAGATTATCGAATTGTGGATCGGTCGAGTAAATTGTCGTGTCAATGGTGTTGAAAAGCCCTTACCATCAAATGTTTCTCCCAAAATTATACAACAGCGAACTTTCTTACCCTTACGCTTTGTTGCAGAAGAGCTTGATGCTAATGTTCAATGGTATGCTGAAACGCAAACCATTCGTATTTTATATCCTGATTTTTAAAAGGAGAAAATCCATGAAAAAACAAATTATTGAATGTGTGCCCAATATTTCAAACGGAAGAGATGACAAGCTTATCGAATACTGCATAGATCCCATCAAAAGAAATGAAGGACTCAAGCTGATAGATCTCTCTTCTGATGCTGATCATAATCGAACTGTCATCACTTTCGTGGGAGAAGCCGAGAATGTTTTAGACGGTGCTTTTGCTTTAACCCAGCGTGCTATGGAAAAAATTGATCTTAACCAACATAGTGGAACTCATCCCCGCATGGGCGCTATTGATGTTATTCCCTTTGTGCCCCTTGGAGAAACGACCATTGAGACCTGTATCCAGGTTAGCGAAGCTCTTGGAAAACGTATTGGCGAAGAGCTTCTGTTGCCTGTTTATTTATATGCATTATCTGCCAAGCAGGAAAATCGAAAAAAATTGCCAAGTATTCGAAAAGGTGAGTTTGAAGGTTTTAAAGAAAAAATCATTTTAGAAGAATGGAAGCCAGATTATGGTCCTACCCAACGACATC
>CAZMFK010000207.1:0-3317 GCA_964565545.1 uncultured Caldisericota bacterium
AAAAATCAGCTCATGCCCTTTTGCCTGCATGAAACTTCTGATATGCGCATTGCCCATGCTTTTTTAAATGCAGAGCTCCCTCCCACTGTAATCGGAGATCTGAGAGACTTTGCCATCAATACGAAAAAACCTTTGGCCATCCGTTCGTCAAGCCTTCTGGAAGATGCCCTGTACCAACCATTTGCTGGCATATACGCCACCAAGATGGTCCCCAACAATCATTTGGAAATTGCCAATCGCTTTCAACAGATTGTTGATGGCATCAAGCTTGTCTATGCCTCAACCTTTTTCAGGCAGGCGAAAAATTACATTGAATCCACTCAGCATCGCATCGAAGAAGAAAAAATGGCTGTCATCATCCAGGAAGTCGTGGGTCGAAACTGGAACAATCGCTATTATCCCATTATTTCCGGGGTTGCCAGATCGTATAATTATTATCCCACAGGTCATAGCAAACCGGAAGATGGGGTGGCTCATCTGGCATTTGGGCTGGGCAAAACCATCGTGGACGGAGGAATAAGCCTGCGCTTTACTCCAAAATATCCTCAAGTGATTTCTCAGTTCAATAATCTTGAGGATATGCTGAAAAATTCCCAAAAAAAATTCTATGCCATTAATATGAAGCCGGTATTTTCCAAAGCTACCGCTGATGAAGATGAATTTTTGCTCCAGTTTCAAATCAAAGACGCAGAACTGGACGGAACGCTTCAATATGTTGCTTCTACTTATTCTTATCAGGAAGAAAGGCTATTCGAGCATCTAAACGTATCGGGAGCACGGATTATTTCTTTTGCTTCTATTTTGAAGTATGAGCAATTCCCCCTGGCTCCACTGCTGGAAGATTTGCTTCATATATGCGAGGAAAGCATGGGAACTCCCGTGGAAATAGAATTTGCACTTGATTTTGATGCCTTCAACTTGAAAGAAATTGAATTTGGTTTTTTGCAAGTCAGGCCAATGGTTTCCGCAGCCAGCTTTCAAAGTGTTGAGCTTGCTTCGTTTGAACGCTCTGAAGCACTATGTTTTAGCGATCAGGTACTTGGCAATGGATCTCGCAACGATCTAAGGCATATTGTTTTTGTAAGGCCCGATATATTTGATCCGGCAAAAACACGGGAAATTGCTCGAGAAGTTGAAGAATTCAACCAATTTATGAAATCCAATAACTTCAACTACCTTTTAATTGGTCCAGGGCGTTGGGGAAGCTCTGATCCCTGGCTTGGAGTCCCTGTCCAGTGGGGACAGATAAGCGAAGCCAGAGTTATCGTGGAAGCCAACCTTGAAAATATGCTGGTTGATCCCTCCCAGGGTTCTCATTTCTTTCAAAACATTACTTCGCTGGGTATCGGTTATTTTACAGTTCCATATGATTCCAAAAAAAGTTTCATTGATTGGGAATGGCTCCAGAAACAAAAATTGTTAAAAGCCTTTGAAAGAGTGGTTTGCGTGGAACTGGAAGAGCCCCTGTCGGTTCAAATGGATGGTAAAAATAGCACTGGCATGATACTGAAATCCATCCAAACAAATAAGGAGGAACAATGACAGAACATAAAGCCGAATGGAGAGTCATTATTGACCTGATCCGATATACCAATCCAGGACTTTTTAATCGTCTTGGACGCAAGATGATGAATTATCTCTATAAGCGAAACATTAAAGAAATCGAAAATCTAATGAAAAAAATGGAAACCTCATTCACGGATTATCAAATTGAAACCAACTTCAGCGAAAATCAACCCCTTCCAAGAATCAACCAATTATTTTTGGAAAAATTGGTCGAAGATATTTTTGAAATTGCAGGCAGGTTTTTGTCAGATAGCACCATTACTAAAATGATGCATCTGTGGCTGAAATATGAGCAGTCACGCTTTTTGGCCATGGCTGCAGAAAAGCGCGATGTTTCCCTCATTGAAATCAGCGAGGCGGTTCAGCGTTTCTTGAAAATGCCGGATGCCCATAAAAGTTTGTCCCCGGAAGAAAGCATGGGGATTAAAGTGGCAATGATCCGCCGTTTTTTTAGTGACGACCTGAAATACATCAATGTTACCAAAAAATTCACTACGGTTACTGATTTTTCCAAAATTCTTACCCGGACCATTGGTCCTGCCCAGGGCAATGGCAAGCTGGGGGGCAAGGCAGCAGGACTTTTCAGGGCAGAAAAGATTTTAATGGCAGCAAAAAAAGATCATATCTCGCTAAGGAATCTGGCCATACCCAAAACCTGGTATCTCACTTCCGATGGCATTATTGACTTTTTGCATTTCAATGCTCTGGAAGAAATGCCCAGTATCAAATACCGGGATCCCCTTGAAATTCGGCAGGAATATCCCTATCTGGAGCAGATAGTCAAAAATTCTTCGCTAAGCCCTGAACTGGTAGTGGGCTTGAACATGGCTCTCGATGATCTGGGTGAAGAAAAGCCCCTGGTGGTAAGATCATCCAGCTTGCTCGAAGATATGCATGGCTCATCGTTTGCCGGAAAGTATAAAAGCCTTTTTGTGTCAAATCAGGGCACTAAAAGAGAACGACTGGAAGAGTTGATTGACGCTATTCTTGAAATCTATGCCAGTGTTTTCGGTCCTGATCCTATTGAATATCGAAGAGAACGAGGCTTACTTGATTTTAATGAAGAAATGGGCGTCATGATTCAAGAAGTTATCGGTAAAAGGGTAGGAAGGTATTATTTTCCAGCTTATGCCGGTGTAGCTTTCAGTTTTAACGAGTTTCGCTGGTCGCCCCGTCTTAAAAGGGAAGACGGCATCGTGCGTATGGTAGCAGGTTTGGGCACCCGGGCAGTTGACCGAACGATAGATGATTATCCGGTATTAATCAGTCCGGGGCAACCCAACCTTAAGGTCAATGCCAGCATGGATGAAGTTTTACGATATACCCAAAAAGAAATTGATGTCATCAATCTAGAAAAAAAACGTTTTGAAAGCATAAATTTTGAAAAACTTATCCAGGAAGTTGGCCAGGATTATCCTGCGCTTACGCAAATAGCTTCGGTGTTCCAGGATGGATATCTTTTTTCCTCCATTGGCAACCTCTTTAACCTCACCGATGGACAGCCTATCATCACTTTTGCCAAATTGATTGAAAAAGGCCCGTTTGTACCTCAGATTAAAGATATTCTAAATATCTTGAAGGAAAACCTGGGATGGCCGGTAGATATTGAATTTGCTTGCGATGGGGACATCCACAAGCTGTATTTATTGCAATGCCGCCCTCAAAGCGTGGTTGGTGAAGATGTGAGCATGGAACTCCCTGATCAAATACCAACTGAGGATATTTTATTTACTGCCCATCGGTTTGTTTCC
>CAZMFK010000208.1:0-3302 GCA_964565545.1 uncultured Caldisericota bacterium
GTTGATTTCCATCCCAAATGATATCTTTTGCATCTAGGGCTTCTCCAGTCCTTCGCAAAGGAATCATCGTGCGACCTGCAACAATATAGGGCACTACTTCTGTATTATTGGGGTCAACAAAGTCTTCAATACCGTTGAGTTTGTATTTGTTATTGCCAATTTGAAATTCAAGCTTATTGCCAGCAAGAGTAACAATAGTAACGATTCGATTTGCTCCATCCCAACCAATCGTTGCGCCTACTTCCTGAGTAACATATCGAATAACCAGAAACATACGACTCCATCGAATTTCAGGGGCTGCTTCCATCGGACCTTTTTGAACATTATTCACCCAGTAGTTTTTGTTTTCAACCTGATATTTTAAGGATAGCGTACAGTCCTCTTCAATGGGATCCTCTTTGCATGGATTGGAAGAAGAGCAGGTAGGTATAGCGCAGGCTTCCGTGGATTGAAGAAATTCTTTGTGATCTGACCCAACTGCTCGAATGTAATAACAGTATTTTACATCTTCCTTGATGTCGCTACCGTCACGGTAAAAGTTGTTTTTGATAGGAAAATCAGTAAGAGGCATGGAATGTTGATTGCCCTCACCAATGCCCCGGTAAACATAATAATAGTTTGCGCCAGAAACAGGCGTCCACTCCAGCGCAACATAACCACAATGACCTTCAGCTTTTAGTATAAAATTTGGATCTATGGGAGTATTAAAAGCCTTGGCATTGTATGACGACGGAAAAATTGAAAAAAACATCCACACTAACGTTAAATAAGCGATAAAACGTCTTCCAGCGTTCATATTCATCCCTCCTCGAAATAAATACAATCGAAAAACAGTTTTTATGATAATACTTCTAATTATTTAAAAGGTTCACTATTAAAATTATAAATGGTTTTAAAATATAAATACAGCTTTTAAGATATGAAAATGAATCAATGCCAGAAATTTAGATTTTGGCTTTCAACTTGTTGATGATACGAACTGAAAAAATGATAGTCACAAATAACGTCAGAAAATCTGCAACAGTTTGACTAAAGATAACTCCATTTAAGCCAAAATATCGAGGAAGCAAAAGGATGGAGGGAATTAAAAAAATGCCTTGTCTAGCTAGGGAGAGCACTGCTGCTGGAATTCCATCTCCCATCGCTTGAAATAAAACGGTAGTTAAAACTTGATAGCCAAAAAAAGGGAATAAAATACTAACTGCAAAAATAGCCAGGCGTCCAATTCTGATTACTTCAGGATCAACAGAAAAAAGTCCGATAATTGATTTTGAAAAAATCAAACAAACCAAAGCGAAAATAATACAAAAAATGGTGGACCATGAATAGGATATACGTACTGATTCCAAAAGACGATCAAAACGTTTAGCTCCATAATTAAAACTGGCAATTGGTTGAAAGCCCTGGGCAAAACCAAAAAGTGGAAACATTCCCATGGATAGTATTCGTAAAGTTATTCCAATAGAGGCAACTGCTGGATCCCCATAAAAACTAGCAGCAAGATTTAATAGTGCGATAGTAAAACTGGCTAAAAATTGACGTATAAATGCAGGAAAGCCGATTTTAACTATCTCCCAAAGGATTGCGCCATTCCACTGGATGTATTTTCTTCTAATATGCAAATAGCTTGATTTCAAAAAAAAATACCGAAAAAGCAAAAGGCTCGTAATGGCTTGAGACAAAACAGTAGCAAAAGCAGCTCCTGATATGCCCCACCCAAAACCGAAAATAAAAATCGGATCAAGCAGAATGTTGGAAAATGCTCCGACCAGCATGGCTGTCATGCTTAGTTTGGCATTGCCTTCAGCTCGCACAATATGATTTAAATTCATATTGATAATCGTAAAAAAGGATCCAAAAAGAAGTATTCGGGTATAACTTTGAGCATATGGCATGATGGTTGGCGTCGCTCCAAAGCTTGCTAGCAATGGCTTTAAGAGAAACATTGCTGAAAAAACGAAAAATAGGGAAGCTAAAGAGCTGACACTAATGGATAGAGTAGCTGCTTGATCGGCAAGATGTTTATTTTTAGCTCCTAAAAGCCGTGAAACATAGGAGGAAGATCCGATGCCAAATAAAAGACCGAAAGCACCAACCATAGCAAAAATTGGAAATGCAACAGAAACTGCCCCAATGGCTGATGTACCTAAAAAACCTATAAATACAGCATCAACCAGGTTGTAAAAAGCATTAACGGTCATAGCAATAATCGAGGGTATTGACATACGTATCAGTAAAAGTCTGATCGGATCTGTGCCAAGAGATTTTGCTCGTTGTTCAGAGCTTGATGCTGATATTTCTCTTTTTTTGTTAATCATAAATTACAGGATACAATAATGAGTTAAGGATTCAACTTGACAATGAATTCATGGAAGCGCTATCTGGTATTCAAATTCCGTATTATTTAAAAAAACTTCCATATGGTATAGGTCAAGTTTGCCCAGCAATTGACGTGACAGGTCATAAGATTTAATAAAAATAGCGCTGTCATTGCTCCATCGGCAATACACTATTTCCACATCGAGATATAAAGAGGGTATTCTTATATCAGTATCATTGCTAATAGTCACTACTGCCTTATAATTCCACAAGGACCGATCCCAAGATTTTTTTAGAGTGCAAGATCCCAAGGTTTCAATACTAACTGAATCAAGGATAAGGTAGTCTTTTCTTGATTCCAACCTATCAGACGAAACCATGAAATAATCTTCAGGATGATATCCATGGTCTCGAATGCTTTTACGAATATGTGAAGCAATAGTTTCGGTGCAATGACGAAATTGATCCCATCCTTTTTCATAAGAAGGATAAGACATCATATCCAGTGCTTTACAAATAAGGTCAATCTGGGGCATGTTTTCTGCAGAATAGGTAGTAAAAATAATTTTTCTTTTTTTTAATACATTACGCCTGAAAGGACTGAGTTCTAAAAAGAAACTATCCAAAGCTGTTAAAGAATGATGTTCCTGAATTGCATAAGGTAAAAAGAAAGTGTTAGAATTGCGAAATAAATCTCTTTCATTAGAACAAAGGTCTTTTTCAAGGTAATGATTAAACAATTTTTGTATTTTTTCCATTTCAAGCATTTCTTTATGAGGGTGCAAAGAGGAAAATCTAAAGTTAACGATGAAGAAAATCGAAATCAAAGCCAAGATAAGTAAAAAAAAATCAACTTTTCTTTTTGCCTGTATTAACTTTTTTTTAAACATAATGATTAAAATAAAGTATATTAAAGAGCTTTTTTATATCAAGAAAAAATGAAATAAAAAATCCCGGAGGCATAACCTCCGGGTGTAGAAGGA
>CAZMFK010000209.1:0-3247 GCA_964565545.1 uncultured Caldisericota bacterium
ACCAAAACAGCAATCACAAATCCGAGACCTTTACTTTTCGAAATACCTTTCATAACAAAGAATACCTCCAAAGGCATTGATCCATATTTTTTCCTTTAATATTGTATTGGTTAGCCTCCGTTATTCAACTATGAATGCTGAAATAAGCTTTCCAAATTTAGGGTTTCTTAAATATTGCTTTGACTTTGCCAATTCGAGCCCTTCCGGTTACAGGCTTGACTATTAGCACCATAGCTTTATTCATTGAAGCAGAGTACAAAGCAACATGACCCCCACTGGAGGGAACGCCTTCAAAATTAAATCGCAATTCCCCATAGCTATCGCTACTCGATGTACCAAAATTAATGGAGCCAGTGCGAACAATGCCCTGCTCGTCATAATAATAAAAAGGACTGATGCCATAATGCAAAGGAAAACCAGTTTTGTGGCGCAACTTTCTTTCCAGGTATTTTTTGTTGGAAGGGTTATCCTGGTCCAAAATTATCCTGTAATAATTTTTATCACCAAAAAAACAAATACGTACCGTTTCCCTTTTGTATAAAGAAAGCTCTCTTGCAGTATCAATATCATTTAACAAAATTAATGCCTGCTGCTCGAAAGACCACTTCCAGTAAAACGATAACGTGCTGGTTATGGAAAAAGCAGTAATTATACTTATTATCCCAGCCCAAATGACTGCTTCAGTTAGGGTAAAGCTTGAATAACTCTTATTTTTCATTTCAGGGAAAAAAGAATGAAATAAAAACGCCCAAGGCAATAAAAGGTAGAAATGGCAATCGCTGCCTTCTACTAAACTTTCGCATGATTAAACCGCCTGCAGCAAAGATCGCAGCTAGAACAAAACTAAAATACATTGCTTCCAAAGTATTGATAAAGCCTATGTTAATAAAGATTAATGGAGCAATACGCCATTCACCTTCTCCTATTCCTTTCTTTTTTGTTATCTGCCACAATAAAAAAAATACAGCCAGGGAAAAGAGAGCTCCAGCAATATTCCACAAAACGTATCTCACATCATGACTGAACAATAAATACCCCTGGTTAGTCAAAGTAAATAGCATCACAACTACAAGATCCCTACTGTCAATAAATAAATACTTTAGGTCTTTCCATGCAAGATAAATTAATACCATGCTAAAAACGGGCATCCACAATATTGGCCAATCAATCATTCTCATTGCAAGGAATACTAATTTTTTGTGCTGACAGTTTTTTAGTATTGATGTCATAAAGGTATTGATATACAGCTTTTGCCTCTTTTACATAGGCATGGGGCACCATTTTTACTTTATGCTGGCTGGTCAAATTCAATCGAGTTTCAAATGTTGGAAAAACCAAAGCATCAAGCGTTTTCTCTTTGAGCAGATAATGAACAGCCACCCATTCAATTTGGCTTACCTTGAGATTGATAGGAGTATATACTGTAAGCGCATGGTAAAACCCATCTCCCGCAATATCCCATAAATACAAAGGATTATTTTTGGCATAATGGTATAAAGCAATATGGTCTTTGGTTTCTGCATAATCCATCATAAATCCCACCGATGCTTTTTCCATTATGCTTAGCCATCTGCTTTGGCTTTTATAATAAAAAGATAGCTGATTTTGAGCACTATAGTTAATAAGAAAAACAAGCAATCCCATTTGAAGCATGCAAAAAACAAAGGAAAAAGGTAAAATGAAGGTTTTATGTCTTAGGTTTTTTAACATTGAAGCTCTGCTGGTACTCATGTCCATCCTTATCGATTAATTGTACTGTGATAATACAGCATTGATCATTATCTTTTCTAAACACGCGAAAACTCGAAAAGCAGGAAATACTAACAGCATTGTAAACAGAATAGTTAAAATCCTTAACGACTTCTCCATTTCTAACAAAATATCGAACGTATTTTCCATCTTGCCGGTTAAAAGCAAACATTGAACTTTCAGCTTGATCTTCGCTGGGTATAGTTTTTTCATTAATGAAACCATAAGCAATTTCGTCTTCAATGAGCATAAAGATATAAGATGCTTGCTTTTGAATAGTTATTCGCTGTTGGGATCTTTGAAGCGTTTGCAATGAATTGAATTTGTATTGTACAGTAGGAGCAAGTATCAGGCATATGCAGGATATCGCAATTAAAACTTCAACCAATGATGACGCTGGATACTTATGGAGAGTCATACGTTCGAAAAGTTTGTGAAAACATCCACTGATTTCGGTAAAGGGTAGCGCAATAAAAATATATTTGCTCCCTTTGAATTTCCTCCATTGTAAGGGTTTGTTTGCCAATTAAGATGTAAATTGGTAAAGAATTTTGATGTTGTGGAAAATATAGCTGATAAGTATTTTTGATTTCATTAAGCAGAAAAACTCTTGAACATTGATTAATCGCAAGATGTTGAAAAGGATAGGCAGGACTAAATTGAAAAAAAGATTCAAAGCGCCATAGATTTTCACAGGAATCCATTTGTTCAGCTAGCTGTTGTACAGTTTCGCTTAGAGTTAATTGGGCATGAAGTTGGTGAGTTTGCTGTTGATATAAAGCCATGCCAAGAGTAGCGCATGAAATGGACACTGTCAGAATTCCTATTGCAATTAGTACTTCAAGTTGAATAAATGAAAAGTAAGCAACATTGGAGATATTATATTTCAACGACAATATCGTCTTTGTCACGATTGGAATATTGTATCATGCCATTGGAATCGACAGCAATATCTTCTGCTTTTAATCCTTCTTTGTTGGGACCATTGCTCCACAAAACACAGCGGTTTCCTACAGCCACATAATGATATAGTTTATTATTTTCGTCAATCCAAAATAAATCATGGGGTAATGGTTTTTCGAAGTAATCGATAGGTCCTTGTATTCCTGTAGCAGAAAAATTATTGGCATGATTGCTATCCATTGAATCCAGCGAAGCGCCTTTGAGAGATGATAACTCGTTGGGGTAAGTGCCCCAATCAATGTAATAGGCCTGCAAAGCAGTACGCAATGACAACATTTCCATTTGAGCTCTGGCAGATTTGCTACGATTGAGATAACCAATAAACTGGGGAGTTACAATGCCAATTAGTATTAATAATATTCCTATTGTGATTATGAGTTCCATCAATGAAAATGCACTATATTTACGCATTTATATTATCCTCCGAATTATGGTAAAAAAAATGGCTGGCAGCTTCCTACTCTCCCGATCAGTTTCCCAATCAGTACCATCGGCCTTCATGAGCTTCACTTCCGTGTTCGGAATGGGAACGGGT
>CAZMFK010000210.1:0-3246 GCA_964565545.1 uncultured Caldisericota bacterium
TGCCGTCTGAAAGCTTTCTCAGACTCTTTTCCCCATGGATAAAGTCAATTTTGGAATCCGGATATAATGCCATGAACTCGTCGAGAAGTGTTTGCAATACCCCCACTGCCAGGTTGCCCGGGCGCTGTTTCAAGCGAATATGCTCGGTATAACTGCCCTGCACCAGGACTACTTCCGGCCCATCGCCTTGAAGGTATGCTTTCAGCTTATCAGGGTCAATATTAAAAAGCACTCGGTGGATTGGCTCAAAAACCATGCCCTCGTCGTGAATGTTATTCAGCTCTACCAGAGCATATCTTGCAGGATGCCTTTTTTGATCCTCTTCGCTCAGGCTTTTTTTTAAATTATCCCAGCACTGTTTGGCAGTAGCTAAGGAATGATTGCCGTCTCCCACGGCATATAAATAGCCATCGGGCTTGATCAAGGTCTCCAGGGCAAGAGCAATTTCTTGAATCTTTTCACTGTCCGTGATCTGGTAGCCCTTAATGCTTCCCCCATGGAGCATCAGGTCAGTTTCGTATGCCATGCATGCAGGATTTTCAAAATGCCTTATCAAGGGTTCAATTACTTTCTTTTCCGGATCATCAATCAAGACAAGTACATGAGGAAGCTCCACCGGGGCATCTTTCCTAATCTGTACTCGAGGAGGTATGCGCTCCATAACTGTTTTCTCCGTAGCGCGAATCATGGCATGGCTGCCAGCATGGAAATCATACTTGTCCAGATCCAATGAGACCATCAAACCCGTGCGAACCAAGCCATTGGCCATTTTTCTTCTGACCAGGATAAAACCGTGACAGCAAGGCTTTAAAATATCCTGCTGGATATACTCCTGCATCGTTTGGTTGATGCGTTGAATGCGTTCTTCTTTGCCAGGCCCTTCTAAAAAAACTTCAGGAAAAATAACATGATAGCTTGAAGGCACTCCCCTGGTGATTTTTTCTACTTCAGTCCAGTACTCGGGCTCGCTGGTAAATTGGTCGCATGCCACTACCGCCCATTTTTGAAGATCCACCTGGGACCCTGGCAGAAGAATCTCAGGCACCTGCAAGGCTACCCGATCCAAAATGGATTTATCTAAACTTTGCATTATTCATACTCCTTCAAGAAGAAATAAAACAAACAGTGCATATTATAGTTATTTTTAGCGAAAAAGGCAGAAGAAATCTTTTATGTCATTGGTGAAGCAGGATAGTTTATTTATAAATGGAGTTTGAATGGTTTATTGATCATAGCTTCCTGACTTAACAATCGATAATGAGGTTGATACATTCGCTTAAATTGATGGGAATGATGGTATGGGCCACCAGTTAAGGCCAGTTTAGCCATATCGTTCACCAAGAAAGAATAGTTTTGGCTGAAGTTGACTTTAATCTCATTCAGAGCTAAGGAAACCAATTCATCCCATTCCAGGGGGCACGAAGGTATAGGATGTTGAATGGATAACAGAAAAAGCTCATGGATAAACTCAACTGAAATTTTTCGAAACATTGCAGGCCCAAGATGCAAACGAAAAAAAGGATAATGGATATGGATTTTTTGCAACAAAGGGAAAGAGGAGTCTGCTGCTACCTCAGCGATTTCCTGCTTTAGCCATTCCATCAGCTTGTCTGGTTCTTGGTCAGCATGTTTTGGGCCATATGCAGCTTGATAAATCAGCTTCAAGATATCCTGTCCCTGGCAAAGAGGAAAAAGATCAAGCTCGCGACGAATTAATTCTCGGATTGATAAGGCGAAAATATTTTTATTTATCATGAGGACACTTAATCATACAGTCGCCACATTCAATGCAATAAGCCCTTCGAACCTGGATTTGTTTTTCTTCCAAAAAAAGCACATTGGAAGGACAAGTATCCAAGCATTTTCTGCAAGAGCTACAGTTTTGAATCAGTTTTCTGGATTGAAAACCCATACGGACAGCCAGCCAGTTAACTGCAGAAAATAAAGCGCCAAGAGGACAAAAAAATCGACAAAAAGGACGATACATGACCAGGGATAAAGTTAAGAAGATAACGGATAAAGTAATCAACAGGGTCGTGCCAAAGAGCTGAAAAACAGCTTTAAAAGGACCGATACTACAAAACCATCCTACCGAATATACCAAAGCCATAAATGCTATGATTCCAAGAATCACCGATCGCCCCCATTGCAAATACCGTTCCAGTCGATAAGGTATTTTTAAAGCAAATCGTTTTCTATAGAGTATATCCTGAAGAGCACCCTGAGGACATACCCATCCACAAAATATTCGCCCAAGAAAAAAATTGACTCCAAGCAGAACCAATAAAGCTGCTGCAGGCAGCCACCCCCAGGCAGGATATTTAATCCATAGGAGAGAACGTTCAATCCATCCAATAGGGCAAAGACATCCTCCCACATAGTAGCCAAACAAACCAACAGATAAGAGAAGAAAAAGAATCCGCCAGCGATACCACTTAAAACGGATAAAAAGCCATGCCAGGAGTATGAAGAGGAAGTAAGCCAGAATCCAAAGATCTTGAGAAGAAAAGCGATACTGATTAGCTGTATTGGAAGGGAATGAGTTGATTGGCGGACCTTCGAGTTCAATTCGAGTAGCACTGGCTTCCCATGCATCGAATTCGGTGTTGAAAGAATCATCTGCATCTTGAAGTATTTCCTGAACTGGAAGTTCATCCAATTCCTCCGGGGCAGGGGGAATGATCTCATTTTTTTCTTTGATTGGCTCTATTTCGGAGGATGATGCTGAAATATTCGACTCAGGTTTTGCATTTTCTGGGTCATGGGTTTCAGGAGTTTTAGATTCTTCATCAGGGGGTTTTTGCGGTACTTCCTCTTGGGAGGGCTCATTCTGAGATGGCTCTGGATCAGTCTCAGCAGGAGGAAGCTCTGTTTCATCATCCATAACCTGAAATACCAACTGAACCGGTCGGGTTGGAAAAAGAGTGCATGAACTGCTCAAGCGCAATATGGCCTCTCCAGGTTGGATGAATTGTACTTTAATTTCTCGGGTAGCCATTCTTCCGGAAATAATCCAATCTCCGTCATCTACCATTTTCATGTTGCTCAGGTGAAGGACAACGATATCAATAGAGCTTGGACAACGACGGTGTTCCACCTGGCGACTCAGGGTAAAGCTTTTGATTTCCTCTACCTTGACCTCTCCTCCCACATTGGGGGATATACTAAAAATACAGGCAGAAGCCCTAGGAGCAGGCAAGAGCGTGCTTTGCAATATTAGGGTTAAAGCAATGGCAAGAACTGCAT
>CAZMFK010000211.1:0-3243 GCA_964565545.1 uncultured Caldisericota bacterium
TAACGCACTCCTCACCTACCCTTTATGATAGTTTACGCTATGATTCTACTCCCTTTAGGGTAAAGCCCATAGCTTTTGGTAGCTATTGTACGACGGGGACGGGGTTATTGACAACTTTTTTCGACCAATAATCTTATTTTTCATTTTTTTCTTCATTATACTATCCATAATTATTCTGCTTTCTTTATCATCTTATTCACATTTTATGTCTTTTCGATATAATGTGAAAGGTTTTGATAATGAAAGGTAGTTGATATGTTAAAATTTAAGTTATCCCAATGGGCAACGGTAGTTTTCATTTTTATCGGTTTATTATCAAGCCCACTCACTAAGGCTTCTTCGCAAACTTCTCCATTTTTGAAAGCAATGTTTGATCCTCGCATTGAACTCTTATATCTTATTGACGTAACAGCTATGGCAGGGTCTTATTCCAATTGCCAGCCATTGAATACAGTTTATCTGCAAAAGGCAATGAAACATTTTGGTCAATATGATGCACATCCTGCGGTAACCTTTTACAGAGAAAAGATTCGTTATGTTTATTCAAATAAAGTTTTAGAAGATTCTTTCCTGCTTCTTCCTGATACCTTTCATCAAGAAGATATTTTTGAAATGGAAAACCTTCCCAAAGAAATAACTGAATTTTTAAATCTGGCTATCTCGTTTTACCGTGATACTCGGGTGGATCAATTTCTTTTAAGTCAGCAAGAAACTCTTGATTTTATAAAGAAATCATTCCAATCCATGCTGAACAGACAAAGCTGGCAAAGCATTTATCAAGAATGGTTTTCTGATTCCATGGAAGAAGTCTGCATGATACTTGCTCCATTAAAGACAACGCCTCATCATGCAAAGCTCAGTGGGTCAAAAACAAAAAAGAGTTACGTGCTCGTTTTGGGCTTAAGCTCAATTAATAATGGTTTTTTGGTTTTTGCCACTGCTTCTGAAATCCAGGAAAGCGTCATGGTCCAGGGATCTGCACACCTTTTCTTGAACGAAATGGATAAGCATAAAGATCAATCTGATTTAATTAATACATTGATGCAACCTTATGAAGAACAATGGAAATCCATGAATCTCGATAACCCCTTTCAGTATCTGGCTTTCCATATGGGAAATAGCATATATTGCAAACTAATGGAATCATATCAGGATAATTTCAATGCTGATACATATCTAAACGAAACTTACGAAAAAGGATATGTCCTAATTAAAGATCATAGTCGACTTCTGGATGATTTTATTCTGCATCGGGACGTTTATTTGGATTTCAACTCTTTTGTTCCTGTATGGATGGAAAGCATGATTGAGCTATTAACACCTCAATTATGAAATTAGGACTTCTCACATCCGGGGGAGATGCTCCTGGGATGAATGTAGCTATCAGAGCTGTAGTTCGGACCGCTCTTTTCCATGGTCATCAAATCTATGGATTTAAACGAGGTTTTCTGGGTTTGATGAACGGAGAATATTTACGTATGGATTCCCGAATGGTGGGAGGAATTCTTGCCCGAGGGGGTACAATTCTCTTAACTGCCCGAGCTCCTGAGTTTAAATCTGAAGAGGGAATCCTGAGTGGCATAAAAGTCTTTCAAAATTTAGGCCTGGACGCATTAATCATTATTGGGGGAAATGGATCTCAATCAGGTGCTTACGAATTGTCAAAAAAAGGCATTCCGGTCATGGGGATTGCTTCCACCATCGACAATGATTTATGGGGCACAGATAAAACTATTGGTTTTGATACTGCCGTCAACAATGCCATGAATGCCATAGATAAAATTCGTGATACTGCCACATCCCATGAGCGAGTTTTTGTGATTGAAGTTATGGGCAGAGACGCTGGTTTTATTGCTATTCATTGTGGTGTTGCTGTAGGTGCTGATGAGATTGTTATACCTGAAATACCCTACGAAATGAGCCAAATCGCTCAGAAAATCCGCGATGCTTTTGCATTGGGTAAAAAGCATTTTATCATTATTTTGGCCGAAGGAGTGGAACGGGCTCCCCAGTTTTGCCAAAAACTTGAAGAAGGATTTAATATTGAATCCAAAATATCAACCTTAGGATACCTGCAACGTGGAGGCGATCCAACCTATACTGACCGCTTTCTTGCCACTACTTTTGGCGTCTATGCTGTTGAAAATCTGATAAAGGGTATATCTGGTAAAATTGTAGGCATAAAGAATAATGAACTCACGTTGATTGACATGAAAGAAGCAGCCGGAAAAGCAAAAACAGTAAAAACCGAACTCTATCGCTTGACAGAGATACTCTCTATCTAAAAGAATCCTTCCTCGAAAAAGCTTTAGAAATATCGGTGCCAAAAGGAAGCGATTCCAGCTTTTTTCCATCAAAATAAAAACGGATATGCTTGATTGAAGTGTTTTCGGTGACTGAAAGAACCATCTGACGGATAAAATTCTGCTCTTGTTGAGCATTTAGAAATTTACTCAACTCCACATCAAGATCCACTATCAACTCGTTACTCTCATTAGGGTAGCAGGCGATTATATTAATTCCAGAAGGAATGTCTGTAGTAATGCCTGTTTCCTTTTCTTGGGCTGTAGTTCCTTGCAACATGGCTTCAACAATTTTCTCTGCCTGTTGCGATTCAATTTTCCTTTCTATAGGAACAAAAGTAGTGGATTGCTGGAATTTCCTTAAAAAATAAAGTCGGGTAGTCGGAGTAAAAGTGCCATACCAGCGATGTATAGCTTTTTCAACTGCTATGTGGCCACCCAGGGTATAGACCTCTTTTCCTTCAATAAGGTATCGGACCCTTTCAATACCTTGTAATTCAGTCAAGGATAAGGTTATTAAATTTATAAGAGCAAGTTCTTCATTAGCACCTAGAGAAAAACGTCGAACTTCTTTGCTAAAGTTTAAAAAACAAATGCCATTTTCAACCTTGCTGGAAATAACTTGAGTGCCTTGTGGAATAAGTGAGCTTAGCTCTTTTTGATCCGGACCAAGAATTAACTGGCGAACCACATCCATCGACGCCTGGCTCAGATCTCCCTTGTCGGGGATTTCTCTGAATTCACAAGTAAAGGATTCTGTGGGGTAATGATAGAAATAGAGTAAGGTGTTGATCCCTTTCATTAGTTGGCCTGTAAGTCTTGTAAGGGGCTGCTCAATGGAAAAGTATCGCCTAAAAAATACATCATTTTTGCCTTCGATAATCAATTGAACTCGATCAACTCCAGGAAATTCAGTGATTGAGTTGACCAGAGAATAAAC
>CAZMFK010000212.1:0-3219 GCA_964565545.1 uncultured Caldisericota bacterium
ACCCACAGGAAAACAGCCAAAGGCATCAAGCGTATCAACGCTATTGGCCTGATCGGTGGCAAACTGGGTGTGTGTGGGTGTTTGAAACGGGGATATACACCCCACTATCGTGAATAGGCTTAACAAAAAGCCAATCAAATAATTGAGAGGATTATTTTTTAATCATTGTGGGTTCTCCTGAGATTAATCCAAAAAAGACAAACTTGGAACAGACAGGTGGCCTTTATGGCACACACCCTCTGATAAAAATGGCAGAGTTGTTGGGGTCCAGTTACCTTAGTTTAGCAAATTTCTTTATCAAGAGCAGGCCTGCGAGGAAAGTGAGGATAAGGGATAAAAGCCGCTGCGGTTGGGTACAGCGGTAAGGTACGCAGCACTCTCCTGCTCACTGAAAACTAAAACTATATTATTTCTTAGTGTGCTTCCATCCCCTGTGGGAATTTCGCTCCGCTTCAAGACAATCGGATATTTTGTATTGTGATATAAAAATATTTCTTATATTAATTTAATCCTATGTAAAGATTACCATAACGGATATATGAGGGTTTTGCTTCTTTAAATATTCGAAAGAAAATATACCCTTTTACTTTTTCACCTTTGGCAAGAATAAAATCATCTAATCCATCATACCAAATTCCCAAATCCCAATCTAAGGGATAAATATAACCTTCAGAATCCACTAAATAAATATCACTTAAAACACTATCAAATACTAGATCTGTATTAGACGTTGCATTTTCTAAGGACCACTCAACTCGTATATTTTTATAACCACTATAAGTTGAACCCTCATTAAATGGATTATCAATACTTATAGCGAAAGCTTTATATCCATCTGCCTCTGCAACCGTTCCAAGTGGTTCACTGTTCTTATTATGACTCAAACTTAATTCTAATGGAGTATGGTTTGAAGGAATTTGATTTAAATTTACTTGAATAGTTGAAAAATTATCGCCCATATATTTTATTATTGTGGGAGTTGTTTGGCTAGGAATCTGTCCATAAAAATAAGATCGTACTTTATCATTGGGTAAAAGATTAACCCCATAATAGTCTGTAACTGCTTCTTGAACTCTATATTTATATCCATCATTATCTATAATGTAAATGTTATCAAAATTGATCCATAACTTTTCTTTTGAAATATTTGCGAATTCAGCTTCAAACTTTACAACAGAAAATTCCTCTTTTAACTCATACAAATCATAATTCGATGGGTATTCAATATTATATATACGAACAGCTACAATCTCATTATTAAGAACATCTCCTGTATATCCTACCAAATTTGTGTCTTGGGTTTCTTGTGATCCATCTCCAACAAGTTCCGAATAAGTACGGGTTGGTAGTGGGTTCAAGGTGTTTTGTGCAACATTGGAAGGTTCATGTTCTTGGGAATTTTTTAGTGTCTGTGTTTCTGCAATAGCCGTTTGGATCATAGCATCGGTTATTTGAGTATTTGAGACAGTAGGGACTAGAGCATTATTTGTCTGCATTATTGCTGTTCGAACCATACCTTCCGACACAGAATCATGATTGCAAGCAGGAAGAATGATTATGAGAATGATTACCATTAGATATGTTTTTTTCATGAAAATCCTCCCATTATTTGGTACATCCAGAAAATCTTCTTAAATTATTAACTTATCAAATTAAACCTTATCATTAAATATGATAATATTTTACGGAATAGCTTCTTCATATTTTTTTGCAACGTCTTCATCTAAGGCCCCATTTATTTGGATTAGTACATTATCCTTTGTCAAAACCCAAGAGAAAAATACAGCGCTAACACGCCCCAGTTCCTCATAGTAATTTTTTAATAATTCAAGATCTTCATCTGTATCACAGATAAAAATTCTTCCACCACAGTCTTCACATAATGATGGTATAAAAAAATGCGTACCTTCGCAGACATATGGTGCTAACCCGTAATCATCCTTTTTCATAGGTTCTGGTTGTACTACTTCAAGATCAGCAGAGATAAATGAATCAACAATGTTATTTGCAGTTAATTGTTTATTGCTGCTGCAACTAATTAAAGTAATTAATATTATAAAAACATAAGAAATTAATTGAACTAATCCCTTTTCTCTCATTACCCTCCTCCTAAATAAACCCAAAATTTTTTAAAACCATGTACCTTCAACAAGCTGCGGGGACATGACCTTATAAGATTATATCACAAAGAAAATGTGATTAAGATAGAATAGATAGGGCAATCGCAAAGTAATTCATTATTGGAATCATGTTTCCCATAATCTCAGAGAATTGACGTTCAAAACCCAAATTGTCTTCTATTAGACTTTGCAATTGCCCTATAGTAATAGAGCGGTATGGTGCGCAGCGCTCTCCTGCGAACTATCCACTAAATACACAACTGAAGGTAATACTGAGGTAAGCTTGAAAAGTCTCAGAAGGGGGACTTAAGAAATTGTGTAAACTGACAAACGATGAGAATAAATCACCACAAAAATTGAGAAAAGAACATTGATTGTATGCCGTAGAACATCCGAATAACTATCAAATGTTTCAAGCAAATTCACAAATTATGAGGAATGGGGATCTATGTAAGACATATAAACAATACAGAAGACTATCTAATGATGTTGTTAAGAATGTAATTTTGAGAAATTTAAAAATCTTGATGGTAAGTAAAAGATTAATCAGATATTTTGAACCATTGAGAATCAATCCATTCATAATTGTTAATAGTAATATCATATTGAGTATATTTTGATGAGCTAAAAACCTTTTTAAAATCTGCTTCTATGAGATTCCATAAATTCCTCCTGAAGATAATTTACTATTGCAAAAATACCATTTCTAAATTATCAGTCACAAATATGGGCTTTATTTCAGTAAAAATAGGCGGGGCGAGCGGATTTGAACCGCTGACCTCACGGACCCGAACCGTAACCCAGGAAAACTCCCGTCCCGCATAAATCCATTATACCATCCCCTTTCCAATTGATAAATTTATGCGTCTGTTATTCGCGAAAAAAATGTCATGATTAATTCGCGAATAAATTTTTCAGGTTGTGAACAAAAGGATAACGCAGACAATGAAAGAGATTAAAAGGTTCAAAGTATTAACACTGGTGGAAGAAGGCAGAATGACCTGGGTTGAGGCGGCCAGTAAGTTTAAACTGAGTATGCAGCATATTTACAAAGGCCAAAGCCAGGGGACCATGAGAATGGCTATCAGGTAGATGAGCA
>CAZMFK010000213.1:0-3203 GCA_964565545.1 uncultured Caldisericota bacterium
GATCTTTTGGATTATTTTTTGCCCAAATCAAGCATTGAAGAGTCAAATCTCATGGAACTACTTGAACAAAACTACCTGGATAAGCACAAAGCACTTAACCGAACTGCAGTGGCCTTGACCAAAAAAGGACATGCTTTTATTGGAGCAAAAAACCTACATCTTTAAATATTGATTGAAAGAGACCGCCTGATGATGCACTGGAAAGATAGAGGGTAAAATGAGACAATACCCCCGTCCCTCTGTCTCATTTTTATGGAGTGAGTTCGATGCCGGGGGAAATTTTCCAGAAGGGCTCGATCATAGTGTGGAGCTTGTATTGGTGAGGACCAGAAGTGGATGGGGTTTTGATGCCTGCTTCTTTGGGGATGACGATTTCGATTTCTTTCCAGAGCTCTTTGTCGGGGTTGATGATTTGAAGCATGGGGAAATTTATACGGTGCTGTTGTTGGTAGGCATTGATGTTAAACCCAAGCATAAAACAATCTGAACCACCGCAATGGCAGTGCAAGAAAGGATTGGCTTGATAAATATATCCTGCGATTTTCCAGATTCTTTGAGTTCGTTCGTCTCCTCTTTCAGGCAGGGGTGGCTCGAAGGTAGTGCCCTCAGGAAATACGATAGAGACAATAGATCGAAAAGGATGCATATCCTGCAGGTGAACCTTGATCCGATAGTCAGCCACAGCATCGGGGATCTGAGGAGAAACATCCATCTGGGCATGGAGACTTAGATCTTCTTCGGTAGGGAGCAGGGGTAGGGATTGAGGAGCAGAGGTGAAAATATCGTCACTAGCTCCAATATGGAGGCTATAGCTGATATCCCTACCCTCTTTGGGAGTGCAAAAGCCTAATCGGCGGGAGATGCCCAGGTGTACTGTGCGATATTTGCTTAGAAATGACTCCAGGCCAAGATTTTCGCTAATCTGAAATCTGAGTTTTAGGCGACCGTCTTCCAGGTAGGCAAGTTCGGGTAATGATATGGGAGAGGTATTAAAATTAACCGACATGTTTAGGGATGTAAGGATGGATCCATGGATAATCCGGAGTTTTTCTTTCAAGGCTTTTGAGTCTTCGGGCAAGGGGGTATGCAGATAGGTGCCCGGAGGGAATAAAATTTCAATCCAGGAAAAAGCCCCGTAGGGTCTATCGATTAAAAATGTGAAGGTATAATCTGTGGGTCGATCTGCATAGGGGGGATAGTGGATAACTTCCATTGATTTGGGAGTGGTATTGGAAAGGGGAGAAGAAATACCTGTTTCTGCTCGAATCAAGAGAAGCGAAAAACTAAATAAAATCAGGATCAAGACCGTCAAGCTTCTGCGTAAATATAATGCCATCATCGCTTCCCTCTTTTCTTATATCTCCAAAATGGAGTAGATAGTAATATAATTAGATGCCAAGTTGTTTATGTAAATACATGAAAAGGTGGGAAAGTCAAGCTTTATGGTATAGCAATTGAATCAATCATTGGGATTTTATCACAGATAATATAGCGTTTTAATTTCAAACTATAGCTTAGGAATCAAGGCAACCGTCTTTGATGCGGATGATTCGTTGCGCTTGGCGGGAGATTTCCTGTTCGTGGGTGACGATGATGATGGTTTTCCCTTTTTCATGTAGTTGTTTGACGATATCCATGACTTCTTTTTCTGCACTGGAGTCTAAATTTCCGGTGGGCTCATCCATCAGTAAGACTTCGGGGTCGTTGGCCAGGGCTCTGGCAATAGCTACTCGTTGCATCTGACCTCCACTCAGCTCTGTAGCACGACTGCGAACTTTGTCCTGGAGTCCCACCGAAGCAAGCAGTTTAAGGGCTTTTTCCTTTTGTTCTTCTTTGGGCACTTTGGTAAACATCATGGGCATCTGAACATTTTCCAAGACGCTCAGGTTGTTTAGCAGGTTGAAAAATTGGAAGACAAAGCCCAGTTTTTCTGCTCTAAAACGCGCCAATTGTTTGTCGGGAAGCTTGAATAGTTCCTTGCCTGTAACCCGAACAGATCCCTGATCGGGTTTGTCCAGTCCGCCCATCAAATGCAGAAGAGTGCTTTTTCCGTGGCCAGAGGGTCCGGTGATGCATACAAACGTGCCCGAGGAAATTTCCAGGGAAACTCCTCTTAAGGCTTTGGTAGGAACTGTTCCCTTGAGGTAGGTTTTGTGGGCATTGCTGATGGTTATAATATTATTCATAGCTGATAGCCTCCACCGGAGTCAATTGTGCAGCTTTCCAGGCGGGATAGATACCCGATAAAGCAGAGATAAGAATAGATCCTGTCAGGATCATGCCCATATCCTGCCAGGCTATGGTCCCCGATACGGAGCTGGACCGAACAAAGGCAGTAAATTCGTTTTGGGCAATCAGAGGGGTGATGAAATAGGAGATGAAGTTTCCAACCACCAGACCAATGATGCCCCCTATCAATCCATATAGAGCTGATTCGGCAAGGAAGATTTGGAATATCGTCCGATTCGAACTACCGATGGATTTTAAAATGCCAATATCTCTTTTTCTTTCATAGATGGCTGTAATCATGGTATTAATTATGCCAAAGCTGGCAGCCAGGATGGCAATGATAGCAATAATTTTGAGAGTGGTCCCTACGGTATTCACTACGCTCAGGACTGAATTTAGCAGTTGCTGGTCGGAGATGACTGCCACGTTGGCGGTATCGGTGATGAGACGGGCATAATATTCCAATCGCTTGATATCTTCGACTTGAACGGCAATGTAGGATACTCTTCCTTTGGTTTCGTAAACTTCTATCGCTGTCTGGAGATCGATGAACAAAACAGCATCGTCGCCAGTTCCGTGCTTTTCCATGATGCCCGTGACGGTAAATTCCTGCCCTCGAAGTCTGACTACCTGGCCTATGCTTAGCTCAAAGCGATCAGCAATGGCATATCCCGCGAGGATTCCGTATTTCTCTTTTTCAGGATCAGGGAAAGTACCCTCTTGAATGCTCCAATTTCGGATATCCTTTAGCTGGGTAATGCGCACTCCGCTGACCGATACGGCTTCATTGTTGATGGCTGAGCCAACGGTAAGATAGGGTTGAACTGAAATGCCTTCAATGGCTTCAATTTTTTCCAAATCTTCGGGAAGGATGGCGTCTGGAAGCTGGGCTCCACTGAGAACTTTGACTTGCTCATAGGCACACCAACCCTTGGCAGTAACAATCATGTTGGCTCCCAGATCCCGAGCCTGTT
>CAZMFK010000214.1:0-3202 GCA_964565545.1 uncultured Caldisericota bacterium
CCTGAAGTATCTTTTCAATCGCTAACTTAGCACTGTCTTTTGATATATCCTCCTTCAGACCTTTAAAACGACTCATCGCCCGGGCTACATTGCCATCCACGGCTGGAATTGGAAGATTAAAGGCGATGCTTAGGATGGCTCCGGCAGTGTATCTCCCAATACCCGGCAATGATAGCCACTCTTCCTGTGTTTGGGGATAGCATCCTGCATATTGGTTTTGAAGTATCTGAGCAGTTTGATGGAGTTGTTTTCCTCTGCGGTAGTAACCCAGCCCATTCCAGGCTTCCAGTACTTCATCCCAGGAAGCTTCAGCTAATGAGCGGAGCGAGGGAAAATTCTCCATAAATGTTAAGTAAAAAGGGATAGCTTGTTCTACGCGGGTCTGTTGGAGCATAATTTCTGAAACTAGAATCCTGTAAGGGTCCTTTTCGCCACGCCAGGGCATGGATCGCTTTTCTTTGTTAAACCAGCATAAAAGCTGATCAGTCCAGTGAGCAGAAGTCGTGCAAAAAGTGCTTTTTATACCCATGATGTTAGTCTATCCATATGGATAGGATATACAAGAAAATAGCGCCAAGGGGAATTGAACCCCTGTCTGGGGATTGAGAGCCCCCTGAACTAACCACTGTTCTATGGCGCCATTAAAGAACTGCCCGACAAGGAGTCGAACCTTGACTTTCCTGATCCAGAGTCAGGCGTGTTGCCAGTTACACCATCGGGCAATAATTGCTTATTATTCTACAAAGAATTGCCTAAACTTCAAGCTGGCATTCTTTACAATCCTGCTTACTTCGACGCTTTTATTTTTTTGACATATTGTGCAAACAGGGGATGAGCAAACAAGATATATCCCAGCAAGATGTAGGCAAGCATCTGAATGGGAGCAGTAAAGAAGCGAGGTATTAGCGTTAATCTCCAATCCATTTTGAATGTTAGCAATAAAAACCAGGGGAGCAGTAGCCATTGGGTTAGGATTTGGGAAACAATAACTCCCAGGATGAGCTTGATGCGAAAAGAAGCCATTGGAGTCCAGGCCTTGGAAAAAGGCAATTGCATGAATAAGCCTGGAATAAAGCCATACATGGCAGATACAATAGTAAAGTGGGGCATATAACCACCCATGTTGCTAAGGGTAAAGCCAATCAAGTCAGCTAAGATCCCAACTATAGCGCCAATCAATGGTCCAAAAAGTACCCCTGCCAACAAAATTGGAAAGGGTCCCAGACCTAATCGGATATTTTCGACCCCGCCAATGCTTAAACGAATACTTATAAAACGAGTTAGAATAGCGCTCATGGCTGTCAGGATTCCGCAATAGGTTATCATTTGCATGGTTTTGTGATTCATGAGATTACTCCTTTTCAAAACTATGTGTTGAATTTGATATCGCTAATCGTGAAACCACGGGGAAACGAAGGCTATCAGCTCCCCGATGCTGATACTGATGATAACCTGCGAAGGCGATCATGGCAGCATTGTCTGTGCAAAGCGATCTGCTTGGAAAAAAACAGGGAACAGATAATGCCTGGCCAAACATGGTTCGAAGCGTCTTGTTGGCAGCTACTCCGCCTGCTATAGAAACAGCTTTCAGTGAATACTCCCGCAAGATTCGCTGGGCAATCACCACCAGGTGGTGGAACAAAGCATACTGGTAGGATGCGCATAAATGGGCGATTTCTGTTTTTTGTTCTTCAGGGCTCATTGTTTGCAATAAGAGCATGGCAGAAGTTTTTAGACCTGAGAAACTAAGGAAAAATGGCCCTTTTTTTACTATTGGCAAGGGAAAAGCATAGCGATCACTGTAGCCATTCTGGGCCAGTTTTTCAATCAGTGGTCCTGCTGGATAAGCAATGCCCATCCGTTTGCCAAATTTATCCAAAGCTTCTCCACAGGCATCATCAACAGTTTCCGAGATTCTTTCATATTCTCCAATGCTTTTGACCATAATATACTCGGTATGCCCTCCTGATACAATAATCCCCAAAAATGGAAAAGGGATAGAAGTGTTTTCAAGAAGAGGAGAAAGCAAATGCCCCTCCAAATGGTTGATAGCAACGATAGGTTTTTCCAAAAGCATGGCCAGGGTTTTGGCATAATCCACTCCGACTAGCAATGATCCCACCAGTCCGGGCCCATGGGTGACAGCCAGTAGGTCGAGTTCTTTCCAGTTGGATTCCGCCTGGCTCAAGGCATGTTCGCAAACCCGGGGGAGCACTTCCAGATGTTTTCTGGAAGCAATTTCAGGCACTATCCCTCCGTATTTTTGATGGAATAACTCTTGGGAAGAGAGCACCGTTGAAAGAATGCCTTTACTGCTGTCATAGATACTGGCTGAAGTATCGTCGCAGGAGGTTTCAATTCCCAATATGCGCATCAGGCAGTTCCTTTATCATTTCGTAAGCATCTTCAAACGAATGAGCATAATAGTTTTTTCTCGTGTAGGTTTTTTTATAAGCGCGTTGCTCGTAAAGATTGATGGCTTCAGTATTTCCTACTCCTACTTCCAGCACCATGGTTTTGCATCGGTGCTTATGCGCATAATCTTCAACGAAATCCATCATGAAAGAAGCTAAGCCAGTGCGTTGATAAGCTTTTTTTACTGCAATATTGGCAATATGGGCCTCGTCCATAATCAACCAAACACCTACAAAACCAACCAATAGTTGATCCAGAAAGCAAACAAAATATTTTGCAAAACGATTTCGAACCAATTCCACGAAAAATTCCTTCTTTGGCCAGGGAAACTGGAAGCATTCTTTTTCAATTCGATACACAGCGGGTATATCAGCTATAGTCATGGGGCGAATATTGATTCTGGGGTTCATGGCTGGAATAAATCCTCTTCGCTTCGGACATAGTTGGGGGCAATATCTTCCAGGCGGTTGACTTCATTAAACTGATCTGGCAACCATGGCTGGACATCTATCCAATGGAATGAATACTCCAGGGCTAATGATTTGTTTTCAGTATAGACGGGCAATTGGGTTGAAACAGTTTTCATCTGGCTGTATTCTATCATAATAGCATCATTTTGCTCAGGGTTGTTTGTCATTTTTTTATAATATCCCTCACGCTTGGTACTACTAATCAAAATACCATATTCGCAAGGTTTTTCCCGAATGCCTTGAGCCAGGTAATCAAAACTGGAAATTAAAAAGAACTTTGCCCGTATCTGTTGGAAAAAAGCTTTGCATATCATGGT
>CAZMFK010000215.1:0-3176 GCA_964565545.1 uncultured Caldisericota bacterium
AGCTTGCATAAAAAAAATGGTTCTTATTGCACACCAACTCTACAGCAAGAAAGAAAAGTATAGGTTCTTGGCTTAAGGATAATTTCTTTTTTTTCTTGACAGGAACCATAGTATCTTGAAAATCCTTCTTACCTTGTCTATATGAATCTTCCATTATATAAATGGTTTTCTTATATAAGAGAATGATAATCGGAGGCAATAAATGAGCTTAAATTGGTACCCAGTGATCGATCGCGAAAAGTGCACTCAATGTGAAATGTGTGTAAATTTTTGTCCCAATGGAGTCTATGAAGTGCTGGAAAAAATAGTCGTCGTCAAACGTCCCGAAAACTGCCCCGACGGTTGCTCAGGATGCGCCAAGCAATGCCCCGTCGAAGCCATCACCCATCATGGCAAAGCCCTTAATCCTTCTTCCTGCTCCTGCAGTTGCAACTGCTCAGGGGACAAAGATTGCTGTTCTTCACCCCTGTCTTAACTATTTAACCTCAAAGCTAAAGACCGTTTGTAGTTTACCAAGATCAGCATCTGCCCAAGCTGTTTATTAGCTTGCATTGTCAATTGTCACCTCTTATACAAGATTACAATCGCAAATTATAGTCTTGTATAGGAGACGATAATCAAGTTTTTTATGATCGATATCCCTGTTGCATAGATTTCAAGCACTTCGTTCCTGTGCTCTATGGCTTTTCCTCCAGGTCCAATCTATTTCTTTCTTTTTGAATTTTTGCCATAGGTATTCCGCCACGAAACCCAGCCCCGTATAGTATTCCATTTTTAGCATGCACATTCAGCACGGTGTCTCCCATCAAAAGATCGTCGATATAACGAGGCTCTCGAGGATTGGAAACATCAAAAACACTCACTCCACTACTTAAAATACCGCTTTGGTGGGGCCTGCGAGAGCAATAGACAAAGGAACCATCCAGCCAAAGACCTTCAAATCCTCTCTTAAAAGGATAACGATTAACAAAAACTGGCAAAGAGGGTTGAGACACATCAAAAACTAAAAGCCCCACATGGCTCTCCCTGTCAGTTTTTGAAGACATAAAAAGATAGTCACCGTACTTTTCGCAATCCCAAACCTCTGTTCTTTCAAAGCCAGGCATTTGTTGTATATTAAATGAAGCAACAGGAACTATTTTATGCGGCCTGGTGCTACTCATCCGGCATATCACAAGATGACTGGCAGCAGCGATATAGATAAAGCCCTTTTCGTCAACAAAACCATCCTTGGGCGCACCGGGAACTTGCAATCGAGCTAATTCCCTGGGCTGAAGAGGACTGGAAACATCAACAGCAACTACAGCGCTTTTATCCCCACCCTGAGTGAACACATACACCATATTGCCCTGCTGGCGAATCCCTTCCTGCCAACCACCAAAATCAATACAAGTAATCACCCTGGGCTGTGTTTTGTCCCGCGTGTCATAAAAGGAAACCCAGTTGCCTTCTGCGAGATGGCAATAATCGCCATTATCCGATAACCACAGGTTTTCAGCCAGATTCATATGCCCACTGCCCCGATTCCAGTAGCCGGAATCATCTTTGCCTACCAAAAAAGGCTGATCAGGATTAGCAATATTTATAATCCAAAGTCCATCATGCCCCATGGCACCATACAGATAATCCCCGACCACGTAGATACCCTCGCTCCACGCAGGAACATCCTGCTTCCAATGCAAAACAGGGCTTCGCCTGGTCAATCCGCTATATATTCTTAACTCCTCTTCGACCGTGTTGTTGCTTCCCCCCGCTACGACATAGCCATCTGCAGTAACAGCCAGAGCTACCAATCCTATTTGTGCTTCTGTAATTTTACTCACATAGTGGAGCATATTGTCCTCAATCCTGAAACAGGCAACTTCTCCCGCACGTACCCCCGGGGTGCCTGCCCCCTGGGTAGCTACATAAATATTATCCCCTGCAGGGCTCAGGCAAAGATCGGCAGGAGCATAGGAAAAGCCCTCCATTTGATCGATCACTTTGGGATGAAAAGGATCCGACAGGTCCATCATGCACAATCCAAGATATTCGTGCTGAAGGGCCAGATAAACCTGATCATTCGAAGCTTGAGCTTCCAAAGCTGCTGCTCTGCCCTGACCTGCAAAGGTAGTCGCAAAAACAGGATTTTCAGGAAAGGCTCTGCGGTCCAGCACGGTCATGCGCATGATAGGAGCCGGCCACTGCAGATCAAGCGAAATATAGCAAACTGCCGACCTGCTGGCTTCCACTTTCCCATAGATCATCGCTGAAGATACATATGAGCCAGTTTGGATCAAGCCCCTGAGATCAATGGTGCATATCTCCTCGCCTTCTTCGCTGGCAACTTTGCAATATGCATAACGCTCCGTAAGGGCCACGCTTCGGACCAGTCCCTGATAAAGCCTCCAGCGGCCTTTCTCTTCGGGGTTTGCTGGATCGCTGATATCATACACAAATAATCCCAGGTTGCTTGCAGCAATAGCCATCAACGATTGATCGATATCAATATCTTCTATTTTCCCTGGCAAATATATTCGATCCAGCTCTTTTTTGCTGGCTGCATGACCTATCACCAGCGCTCCCCCCATGCCGGCATAAAAATATTCTCCATAAGCAGCAAAAGTCCCAGGGAAAGCATTGGTATAGCCGAAACCCCGGTGAGGAAGCAGGACTTTGTCCAGGGGATAGCAAGCCACAGCCTGCAAGCTTAAAACAACTATCAATATCTGAACTACTATGATTTTCATTGCAAAATCACCCCTATCCATTCCGCCAGAGACGGATTGGAACAGACTACATTCATGATAGGATGGCTCTCCCTCTATCTTCCCTTCCTCACCTTAAACCTCAAGACTGTTTTTAATCACTGCAAACAAGATCGAAGGCACTTTCACCAAGTTTTCCATCAGAAACCTTCCCTGGCCGTCACTACTCACTCGTCATTACCTTTACATAATCAAAAACTTCAATTAGTTTATCAGCATCAATCCTGAGAACTTCAAAACTCCCTTTACTCGTGGGAGGGATTTGATAGCTCTTCATGATATACTCTTCAAATTTCTTTCGATGCTGTTCTTTTGGAAATCCCATGGTCGGATAAAAAGTTACTCTTCCCTGCAAATCAATGCTGCAAAATTCGTGCTTTTTGACTCGAGAGTCATAATAGATATAAAATCGTTTCCTCTGATTTAAAT
>CAZMFK010000216.1:0-2464 GCA_964565545.1 uncultured Caldisericota bacterium
TTCCACCGACTTCCAAAATGAAGCAGTGCAGTTAACCATGAGCTTATTGCACCAAGGGAAATCAAAGTGTCCATATTAGTATGAAAATGTCGAATTGCTATCCATGCTCCTTGAAGAGTTTTTCTTCCAGCAATAAATATCACGATGCTAGAAGCCAACAATTCAAAATAGTAATATATTGATGCATCATGATGAGAAGGTAAAAGCATATGATAAATCATCCAAATAGTAAGGGGTATGGTAAAAACAAGAGCTACAACCAAGTTTTTTTTGTTTTGCTTCCATCGAGTTTTTTCAGTGTCAGGGTTAATGTCCTGGGAAATATCATAGCCTGTTTTCTTTACGGTATTTCGTATAAGCTCCCAGCTTATTTCATCAGAACCTCTGACAAAACCAGTTTCAGTTGCAAGGTTGATGGCAACAAAAGAAATACCTTTAACTTGATTTAGAGCTTTTTCTATTCTATTGGCACATGAAATACAGGTCATTCCAAGTACTTTGAAAGTCCAATCGATTTCATTCATAGGTTATTTCCTCATACAATGACTAATCTTAATCATGGCTTCCAGCGGTATTGGAGTTCAAAACCAGATTTTTTTTGAAGCGTATTCCATAAATTTAAATCACTGAGAGGTAGCTTGCTTTCGAACCAGCTCCAAAAATTACTTTTTATTTTATACCGAAGCCAGTGAATATCCTCAGTCCATCCCATTTCTTCTTTGATGTAGTCCTCCAGCTCATACCATCCCATCACTTCATCCACCAGCCCATTTTCTTTTGCCTGTCTGCCTGTAAAAATCTGACCTTGGGCGTATTGTTTCAAAAGGGTTTCAGGAATGTCTCTGTGTCGTAAAACAGTTTGAAAAAAAAGCTCATATTGATCATCCACCATTGATTGAAGCATTTCTTCTGCTTCTTTGCTAAGGGGTGCCCCTGGAGATCCCATATCTTTAAATTGACCACTTTTTATGTTTTTTTCCTTAATGCCAATTTTCTTTAGCATTTCTTCATAGTTGATCAATTGCAAAATAACTCCTATGCTTCCAGTAATAGTGCTGGGCATTGCAAAAATTTTATCTGCAGGGCATGCAATGTAATACCCACCTGAAGCTGCAACATCCTTCATCCAGACATATATTTTTTTATTACTTTCAGTTTTAAATCGGATTAGATGATCATATATTTCCTGGGTGGGCGCAACCGAACCTCCTGGGCTACTGATTGTCATGACCAAAACAGGAGAGGAATCCAACCTTGCTTGATCCAAGAGCTCTTTGACCCCTGAAGGATAAATGGATGAGCTTGAGCCAAATCCGCTCATGTTAGCTGAAGTAATTATTCCACTAAGCTCTATCAGCGATACTTCTGCTGCCGAGGATGATCTATTTGTTGTTTCGGAAGAATGATACTGAGGAAAAGTGCGAAACAACATTAAAATCATCACAGCAAAACCCAAGATTATGATTATCCATCCTGATCGTTGTGGCTTATTCATTCTCACCCTCCATTATTAGCGAATACCAAAACCAACTCTATTTTTTATAACTATTATATTCAAGGAATCATTTTTTTTGCCTCATCAGACAAGATAAAGGTTAAAGTCATAAACTTTTGTTCATGTTTTACTTGCTATGGGCAGTCATATTGCAGTTGTAGACACAAAAGAAAAAGTTACAATTCATGTAAATGGACGAAATAAAATTAAGTAGATTAATTAAATGTCCTCACTCCAAAGGAAGCTTTAAAATTCATTGGTCAGATCTAAATCGCTTTGTTCAGGTATTGTGGAAAATCCCCTTTTATCATTTGCCTCAAAGCAAAAAGGTCTTCCCGATGTATTTGCAAGAGCTTTCAGATTTAAATCCTGATAACTCCGGTTTTAAAAAACTTTTCCCCGGATCTCATCCTTTTTTTAGACATGTTTCATTTCTTCAATATTTCATTGCATGGAAAGACGGTCAAACGGTGGGCCGCATTGCAGCATATATTGATGAAAACTATCATGAAGAGGATGTTCCAGATCCTATTGGCTGGATTGGGCTATTTGAATGTATTGAGTGTCCAGTTATTGCAGATAAACTCTTGGAAGAAGCGATTTCAATTTTACAGAAACAGGGAGTCACCAAAATCATTGGTCCTGCAAAATTTAATGCCAATGGAGAAGTTGGTTTACTTATTGATGGTTTTGAATATCACCCTATGATGATGGAGCCTTATCATCCTCCCTATTATCAAAGTTATTTTTCTTTGAAGGGAAAAAAAGAAAACGATTGGTTTGGCTTTCATATTGATACTGATTCCATACAAAATCTCGTCCAACGAATCAATAAGCTTGGAAAATCCATCCATTACCTTAAGCACAAACTTGGCGAAGAAGGCATTTCTATACGTCCCATCAGTTATTTGCATTTTTTTAGGGATACAGAGAAGATACGTCAATTATACAATCAAGCATGGAATACCA
>CAZMFK010000216.1:2474-3169 GCA_964565545.1 uncultured Caldisericota bacterium
CTCAATTTGAAAATTTTAACAAAGGGGAGTTTAACTATATTGCCAAAGGCTTAAAAGCCATTGCTCAAAAAGAATGGGTTTTGCTTGCGGAAGATTGTCAAGGCCAAAATCCTGATTTGATAGCATTTTCAGTAATGATTCCTGATCTGAACGAGCTCATATCTTTTTATGATCATCGATTCAAAAATTTAAGCCAAAGTTCCAAATCAAATTTATTTTGCTGGATTTTAAGAGACTTAGCAATTTATGTGAACTTGAAACAATGGCTCAAACATAAAAAATTTAGTAATGCCCGGATTTTTATTCTTGGCTCTATCATAAAAAAAAGAGGTCTTGACGCTTTGCTTTATGAACAATCCTATCACATTGCTTTAAAATACAATATAAAGATGGCCTCTGGATCACAAATTGCAGATATCAATCTGGAAATGATTAATCCATTGAAGCGGATGGGCAAAGTTTCTTTCTTATGGAGAGTATATCGATTTGATATATAATATAAAATGATGCATAGTACAATTAAATATGCAAACACAAGAAGGAGGTAGACTTATGCGATTATTTTCTAGAGAGGACCTACAACAATTGGCTCAGTCGTCTGGAGGTTATCATATATCTATCTATCTTCCCACTCATTCTGCCGGTATAGAAGCTGAACAAAACCCCATCCGTTTTAAAAACCTTATTCGCCGTGC
>CAZMFK010000217.1:0-3154 GCA_964565545.1 uncultured Caldisericota bacterium
GTAACAGACGTGGACTTGAAGGCAAAACAGATGAAGAGTTGATTGCTTACATACGGAAAAACAATCCTGGAATAAGCGATTCTGAACTTGAATCATCACTAAGATATACTCACTTGGCAATAGCAAATGCTCAATTTATTTCGACAGATTCTAGGGTGTTGACATATGTAACCGAAAACACAGGAAAAATTGCAGTAACTAATGAACAGCTGCAAGAGGCAAGAAACAATCCAAACTTGCTAATTAGAATTAGTCCATACACTGGTCAAAAGGAAATATGGAAAGCTAATGTTCCTTATCCACATTTAGTCACTTCTCCAGACAAAGATGGGTTTTTACACATCAATTCTTCTTTTACCAATAATACTGCTCATTTCATAACAAAAGACTATAAAGACGTTGGAATATATTTGTTTAAAAAACATATTGAAATGAGCCCTTATAATGCTAAGGCATATACAGGCCTAGCGGGATTGCTTCCAGAAGAGAAAGGCATTATTTTCCTTGAAAAGATTAAGGAATCGTCGCCCAATCTTTATTGGGAAGGAATGAGTGCTGAGCACGCATTAATGTATGCTTACCAAGATGACTTGGAGACAGCTATTCAATTATTCGAAGAAATAAAGGTTAAAAATATCTCCGCTTATTGTAGGGAGGTGCATAATTTATCACAACACATTTTAAATAAAGCAAATAAAGAAACAGGAGAAGAAGCGGTTAAACTTAAAACTAAAGCAGAAACCCTAATGGAATCTGCGAGAAGGGAAAACCCTTCAGCTTTTTATTTGGATAAACTCAACGTCATAGAAATGGTCAAATTGTACGATGATCAGGTGAATAAGAAAATTGAAGTCTATGAAGAATTCAAGAGAATTCAAGAATCAAGTTTTTGGGAGTTAAGCGACTACGCACCTCCCTTTCAAAAGCTGATGGAACTTTATATTGAACAAAGTAAAACTGAACCTTCTGCTCGTGATAGTGCTATAGCGTTCGCCAACGAAATAAAAACACGAAAAGATAGATTTTATAATAAAAAGCTTTATTTATATGTTTCAGATCTTTATTTGCAAAAAGAAAATTATAATTTAGAGTCGGCTATTAGCATGCTGGAAGAGATAAGAACAAACTTTTCGCAGGCATTTTTTCAAGAAAATCAAAACGTTACTACTTTAGCTAAGCTTTACGAAGAACAGCAAAACAATGATAAAGCAATCGCTTTGTATGAAGAATCAAAGCTAACAAATCCAGACTCATTTTGGAATAGTAGGTATAATTCAATATATGAAAGTTTAGTGCGTTTATACGTGAGAGCTAAGCAAACTGATAAGGCTATTGCAACATGCGAGGAAGCAAAGGTCATGAGTCAACAATTTTGGGAAGCTTCTTATTATAATGGAGGCTATTCTCAACTCGCAAAACTGTATGCGGAAGTTGGAGAAATTTCAGAAGCTATTGCGATAAGTCTCGAAGCTCAGGCAAAAGATTCAAATTTTTTAAATCCAGAAGGTTATTACGGGGGTTATATTCAACTAGCTTCCTTATATGAGCAAAATGGGCAAACGGATGAGGCAATTAGTACTATATTACAAGGACAAGAGTCTGATAAAAATTTTTGGAAGAGAGATTATTCTGATCCGAACGCATTTAAACTTATTGATTACTATGAAAAAATTGGCAAAACAAATGAGGCCATCGTAACGCTAGAAGAAATACGAGAAAAAAATACTGATTTTTGGAAAACAGACTATTATCGGATTTGTGAATTTTACGATAAAAGTGGCAACCCTGAAAAAGCAAAGCAAATTCGTACAGAATTGATTGATATTTATGAAGAATTAAGACTTTCTGATGAGTATTTATTTTATCGTTCCACAGAAAAATTAGCTAAATTGTATCTTGATGGAGGTCAAACTCAAAAGGCCATTGAAACTTTGGAGGAAGGCAAAGACAATTTTGATTACTTTCCTATCAGAAACATCATTACCTTGGCTGAATTATATCTTCAAAATGACGATAGAGACAAAGCCAAATCAGCTTACGAAGATGCTATTAAAGGTTATAAGAGATTTGATAGACCAGAACTTATTCGAAGTCTTATCGATCAAGCTAGAACCAAAGGAATAGAACTATCCGATGCGTAAGCATGCGCGTTAGTTTTTGTGGGACATTTTTTCATCAGTCCATTCAGCAATATTAGGTGGGTTTATTGGAGCCCATAAAGCCCAAAAGAGTTCGGGCTTAGCAAACCTCTAACATTGCTTACTAAGCAACACTCCAAAAAATTTAAATCGCAATTTTTTGTTGCGAGATTTTATGCCAAACCTCTTCGTTTAGATAGGTACCTTTAAAAGGAGTAATGGATATTAAGCCTGCTTCAAGGGCAACTAAATCATACTGTATATCGGTTTCTTTTGAAGGATTATAGTTCATAGGATAACTAAACTTGGATGTGTCAAAATCGAGATGAATTGGAGCGTAATATTTACCCTGATTATAAAGTGGTTGAGTAAATACAGCTTGAGTGGTTGTGGTTGAGGGGAAATTAATATTGAGCATATCTGACCCCCACATATCATTTTTAATAGCCTCTTGAATGCATTTTTTTGCTTGAACGCCAGGATATTCTAGAAATTTTTCGATTGATTCATTGCTCTGATGACGTTTAACCCAATGCTTAGCTGGTATTTTCCACGATAAAGCAATTGCTTTGGGAGCGACATTCGTGGCTAGGGCGCGAAGTGCGGCTGAAACTGTCCCGCTACTTACTACAGAACCACCTACATTTTGACCCCAATTAATACCAGAAATAACCATATCAAAAGTGTCCTGATAATAGCTATTAGCCACTTCGACAGCATCTACTGGAGTTCCTTCTACACATATAGCTTCAACTCCATCAACAGTACTATTGCTAAACTTTCCTCCACTAAGTGACAATTTGCCACCAACTCCACTCATTTGGTCAAGTGTGCCGGCAATTTTTAACTGATAATCATCTTTTAAGATGTGGGCAAGAACTCTCACTCCTAGAGAGTTGTATCCATCATCACTGGTAATGAGAATTTTTTGTATATTCATGCTTTAATTTTCTTTGTTTTAGCGGAAGCGGTGGGATTCGAACCCACGAAACCCAAAAGGGTTCAGGTTTAGCAAA
>CAZMFK010000218.1:0-3135 GCA_964565545.1 uncultured Caldisericota bacterium
ATAAGGAGAAAAAGTGATGAAGACGGTTGCAATAGCCCTTTTTGCAGCAACTTACGTACTATTATTGGCTTTTCCTAAAATACGTGCCTATATCGCACTGGTTTCAGCTTCAATCTTTGTGATTTTAGGGATTTTGCCTCTGGGCAGGGTTTTTAGTGTGGTGGACTGGAATGTGATCCTGATGATTGCAGGTACTATGGGGATAGTATCGTTGTTTATTGAGTCAAAAATGCCATCATTGCTGGCTGATCTTTTAATCGACAAAGCACCTAATGTAAAATGGGCAGTAATTTTCATGGCCTTGTTTGCTAGCCTTATATCGGCCTTTATCGATAATGTGGCTACCGTGTTGATGATTGCCCCTGTGGCTTTGACCATATCCCGGAAGCTGAAAATATCTCCCGTGCCCAGTATTATTGCTATTGCTATTGCATCAAACCTTCAGGGGGCTGCAACTTTGGTAGGCGATACGACTTCGATTCTTCTGGGAGGATACGCCCATCTGGATTTTCTTGACTTCTTTTTGTTTCAAGGCAGGATCGGTATTTTTTGGGTGGTCCAGGCGGGAGCACTCGCTTCCACTTTGGTTTTGATGTATGCCTTTAGAAAATATAAACAGCCGATTCATCTCATGGAAACCACGGTTGTAAAAGATTATTTTCCTACTGTTCTTTTGATTGGGATGGTAGTACTTTTAATTCTGGCTTCATTTCTTCCAAATATGCCCAAAACCATCAATGGAATCATCTGTGCAAGCTTGTTTGGCATTGGTCTGATAGTGAATTTTTTGCGAAAGAAAGAGTTCTGCGCTTTATCCAAAGCCTGTGTTGAAATAGATTATTTCACCATCCTTTTACTGGTCGGGCTCTTTGTCGTGGTTGGGGGCATCACGGAGGCTGGCGTAGTAAAAGATATCAGCCATATTTTTGTGAGACTCAGCAATAATAATATCTTTTTGATTTATACCCTTATTGTTTGGGTGTCGGTACTCTTTTCAGCGTTTATTGACAATATCCCGTATGTTGCCACCATGCTACCCGTAGTTGCTGGCATTGCTGGCATTTCCAACATCGACCCCTATCTTTTGTATTTTGGCTTGATCACGGGAGCTACCCTGGGGGGGAATCTCACTCCCATTGGAGCCTCTGCCAATATTACCGCTTTAGGATTATTGCGAAAAAATGGCCATGAAGTGAGTACCTGGCAGTTTATGAAGCTGGGAATACCCTTTACGCTGGCTGCAGTGACGGTAGGCTACGCCATGATTTGGTGGATCTGGCGATGATAATCAGTTTCACAAATTAGGTCTTTTATTTCTTGCTTTTTTATGCGATATGCATAATCATGCTTAAGCAGCAAAAAAGATTTACTTCCTATTTGCAGACAATGATCTAGCTAGTATAGAAGACCTACAGCATCCGAAAAACAACTAAAGCTAGATCACTAACTCTGGCTTAGAGCGGGGAAAAAGTTGTCAACAACCCCGTCCCTGTGACAATTAATAGTTGGGAGGATGGTTATGATTAGCTTGAGACGAATCTTTATCTGCATTATTCTCGTTTGGGTCATGCTGTCAACGATGTCCCTTCCACGGCCATTTACCGCATTTGCAGTGCCTGTTGATAGTACCTTTATGCTTAGCGCAGAGGGTCACTGTGGATATGTTTCGCTCCGATGGACTCCGGTCGAGGGGGCAGAGCGATACTATATCTACCGGGGGATCGGAGAGGGCAATCAGCACGAAATGCCTCTTACCGACTTTCCTCTTGAAGCTACGTCCTACCATGATGGTACTGATATCCTGGTAGGCGTACAGTACTGTTATTTTGTCCGTGCTATAGGCAGTGACCATCGGGAGTTTCTCCAATCGGTAGAAGCTTGCGCTGTGCCGACTTGCTCTTCCTCCAATCCCTGCGAGGAGGATCCTATTGAAGAAGATTGTGAGTTATCCCTCAAATACCAGGTAGGCCATCCGAACTATTGGGTCAATGAACAAGAAAAGGGTCCCATGGAAGCAGTCCCTGAGATTCGCTGGCAGCGGATGTTTTTGGTGATTCGCTTTGTGACTCAGGAAGTTGGGGCTTCCATCAGTTGGGACGGAACCCATCGATTGGTTACCATTATTACTCCTTCGGGCAACAGGATTGAATTTCAAATTGACAATCCCAAATACAAGCTCAATGGCATCGAAGACTGGGTAGATCCCAACAATACGGAAGTCGCTCCCTTCATCAAGGCAGGTCGCACTTTGATTCCTTTGCGCAGAACGGGCGAAGCGTTGGACGCCAAAGACATTTTATGGCATGGAGAGAGCAGTACGGCAGAGCTCCTTTTTGATATCCCGGGCTGTGGCTGTGAAAATCTTTGTCCATACCCGGTTTTTTCTCCTGCTACCTTAGCTGCACCTGTAAAAGACTACGACATAGTGAGTAGTTGCAAAATGAGGTATTATGTTCATTCTTCAGTATATGCCTTCCCTATTAATGCCCGGGGAAATAGCATGGGAAATATTGTAAACATAGGATTTGCAACGCAGCAAGGGGATTGGATTTATTATTGCAAAGCAAGTGATGGCGGCAAAATCTACAAAATCCGCAAGAACGGTACGGAAAAAACCAAATTAAATGAGGATAGAAGTGGCTACATTAATGTCATCGGGAGCTGGATCTATTACCAGAATCAAAGTGATGGATTAAAACTTTATAAAATCCGCACTGATGGAACAGGAAGAACCAAACTCAACGATGATTATAATGATTACATAAATGTTGTCGGTGCTTGGATTTATTACCAAAACTGGGCCGATTATGGCAAACCATACAAAATCCGTACTAATGGCACAGAAAGAACCAAATTAGGCGAATTTATTTCATACTTCCTCTGTGTTGAAAACGACTGGATTTATTATATTGAACATCAATTATCTGCGGATCTTTTTCTTTATAAAATACGCACTGATGGCACGGAAAGAACCAAACTCAGCGATGAAATTGCGAGTTCCCTCTCTGTTGAAGGAGAATGGATATACTATAGAGGTGGCGAAAGAAAGCTGTACAAAATCCGCACTGATGGAACCGGAAAAACAAAGATAAGTGATGATAAAGCTTTTTTTATCAATGTGGAAAAAGATTGGAT
>CAZMFK010000219.1:0-3084 GCA_964565545.1 uncultured Caldisericota bacterium
CTCGATTGGATATTAGGGCAATTAGAAGCCTAAAGAAAGGAAAAGATTATGTCATTGATACCCTGGGTAGTTGAACAAACCTCCTATGGAGAAAGACAATATGATATCTATTCCCGCTTACTGAAGGACAGAATCATTTTTATTGGCGGGGAAATGATCGATGATCATGTGGCTAATAGTGTAGTAGCTCAATTATTGTATTTATCTTCTGAAAATGACACCCAGGACATACGGATTTACATTAACAGCCCTGGTGGAATCGTAACTGCAGGATTAGCGATATATGACACTATACAATTTATCAAGCCAGAAGTCTCAACTACTTGCATTGGACAAGCTTCCAGCATGGGCGCTTTTTTGCTTTCTGCCGGCAAAAAGTCAAAACGTTTTGCTCTGCCACATGCACGCATTATGATACATCAGCCAATGGGAGGAGCACAGGGGCAGGCAAGCGATGTCGAGATCCAGGCAAGAGAGCTCCTGCGTACCAAAAAAACTTTAATCGATATCCTGGCAAATCATACCGGACAAAACCGAGAAACAGTCGAAAAAGATATTGATCGTGATTTTTTTATGTCAGCACAAGAAGCTTTACAATATGGGATTATTGATCATGTTATTGAAGGAGGGAATAAACTCAAAAACAAATAAGGATTTGAGTAAAAATATGATGAACACTAAAACTATTGATCCTGACAACAGCGAAAGAATAATTGACTTTAAAAGTGCACCTCTTGTACCTATCCGCAATGTAGTCATTTACCCCAATATCGTTCAACCATTAACTGTTGGTCGCCCAAAATCAATCAATGCCATTGAAGCATCTCTTAAACGAGATCGCTTTGTAGTAGTTTCTACGCAAAAAAATGAATTTATCGAAGATCCCACGCCTTCGGATATTTATCATGTTGGCGTTGGAGCAGAAATTCTTCAGGTTATACGCCTTCCTGACTCGACGCTAAGAGTTATCATTGAAGGATTTACACGCATTAAAATGAAAAGATTTACTGAAATAGATCAAAGATATGAAGTTGAGGTCGAGCCATTGAGAACAGCTCTCTATGAGGGACCATATATTTATGCTTTATCCCGTGAGCTTATTGACACTTTCGAACAATACTTTCAGCTTAACAAAAGGATGTCGCCTGAAAATTATGTAGATTTAGTCAATGTTCGTGATTTGGACAAATTGTCTGATCTGATTGCTTCAGCTATTATTCTCAATATTGAAGAAAAACAAGCTCTACTTGAGACTTTAGATTTAAAAGAAAGACTTCAGCGCTTATTGGAAATTATTAAACGAGAGGTCGGCGTTCTGAAACTTCAAAGTCAAATTGAATCAGAAGTAAAAAATAAGTTTGATAAAACACAAAAAGAGTACTATCTTCGGGAACAGCTTAGGGCCATACAAAAGGAATTAGGTGAAACCGAAGGCGAATACACCGATGAAGTCAAAAAGTACAAAGAAAAAATGGAAGAGTTGGATTTACCTGAAGAAATTAAAAAAGTCCTGAATGATGAACTAGCCAGACTTATCAAAATGCCCCCCATGATGGCTGAAGCTGGCGTGGTTCGAAACTATATCGAATGGGTACTGGCTTTGCCATGGAATAAAGAAACTCCTGATGAGCTGGATTTGATAAAAGCTAGCGTGATGCTTAATGAAGACCATTTTGGACTAGAAGATGTCAAGGAAAGAATTCTGGAGTATTTAGCTGTCAGAAAACTTTCAGATAGAATTAAAGCTCCAATCTTATGTCTTGTTGGTCCTCCCGGTGTTGGGAAAACCTCCCTGGGAAAATCAGTGGCCAGAGCAATGGGACGTAAGTTTATTCGAATGTCTCTTGGAGGAATCAGAGACGAAGCAGAAATTCGTGGTCACCGACGTACCTATGTAGGAGCGTTGCCTGGAAGAATTATTCAGGGCATGAAAGAGGCTGGAACAAGGAATCCCGTTTTTCTTTTAGACGAGATTGATAAAATTGGTATGGATTTTCGTGGCGATCCCTCGTCTGCTTTGCTTGAAGCACTTGATCCTGAACAAAATTTCAGCTTTTCTGACCATTTTTTGGAAGTCCCTTTTGATTTATCCAAAGTTTTTTTCATTACCACAGCGAATGTAGCTCACACTATTCCTCCAGCTTTAAAAGATCGCATGGAATTTATTAATATTTCTGGTTATACAGAAGATGAAAAATTCCACATTTCTAAAGATTTTATTATAAAAAAGCAACTACACGCCAATGGCTTAACCACAAAAGATATCAATATACCAGATGAAACTATAAAAAGTATTATCAATGAATACACATCAGAAGCAGGTTTACGTAATCTTGAACGCCAGATTGCAAAGATATTCAGAAAAGTTGCTTTTTTTAAAGCATCTAAAGAAAAAAGCTTTCGCAAGATTACTATAAAAAAAGATAAACTTATAGATTATCTCAAAGCACCTGTTTTCCGTCACGAGTTTGCTGGCAAAGAATATGATCCCGGAATGGTAACTGGTTTATCCGTAACCCAGGTTGGAGGAGAAATTCTCTTTATTGAAGCTTTACGAATGCCCGGCAAAGGAAACCTTATCTTGACGGGCCAATTGGGTGATGTAATGAAAGAAAGCGCTACAGCAGCTCTAAGTTATATTCGCAGTAAAGCTGAAAAAATGAAGATACCCATCGATTTCCAAGAAAAAGCAGATATCCATATCCATGTTCCGGAAGGAGCAATTCCAAAAGATGGACCCTCAGCTGGAATAGCTCTATATGCTTCGATTGTTTCATTGCTTTTAAATAAGAAGGTTCCAGCAGACTTGGCTATGACTGGAGAAATAACATTAAAAGGAAGAGTATTGCCAATTGGTGGCGTAAAAGATAAGTTATTAGCAGCTCATAGAGCAGGTATTCGACGAGTTATTATTCCTAAAGATAATGAAAAAGATATTATGTATATCCCAAAAGAGATATTGGATGAACTAAAACTACACTATGTATCAAAATTAGATGAAGTGAACAAGCTTTTGTTCCATAAAGAATAGCGTGTTGCTTCATTTAAAAACCTATTCGAACGGTCTTCGATGATTCAGCTAAA
>CAZMFK010000220.1:0-3081 GCA_964565545.1 uncultured Caldisericota bacterium
TAGATATTCGAGGGTCGAATCTTTCGGACGCGGGTTCGATTCCCGCCATCTCCACTGAACCAAAAAATGCCCATCTTGGGCATTTTTTGGTTAGGGAAGGGTGAATTGTGAATGGGAAGAAGGCGGGAATTGCATACTACAAGTCTTTTTAACTCCTCATTGGGATGAAATATCAAGGATTACACCATTAGGAATTTTTAGGTTTTTACTGAAAAATGCATATTCTTGGGCTTTTCTAATGGTATTGGCACTATAATTAATATTTATTGTACTTCGTCGATAATTCTTATATAGTGTTGCTATAAAATCACAAATATCATATGTCACAATCCATTTACGTCTGCATAAATTCATAGCCTCATATAGCGCCTTATGATCAGATTCTACGAATGAGTTCTTGTAAAGTTTTGAACCTTGTTTTACATATGGTGGATCACAATAAATTAAGACTTTTCTATAAGAGGATAATGAATCTGGAGAGAGAAAATCCGCTGCATTCATATTTGTTAATATTATTTGATCTTTTTTTGTAGATATTTTTCGGATTATTTTCTTAAGTGATTTTTTATTAAACCGAGCATCAATTTTATAGCTTCCTTTTTGTTCGATTCCCCCAATTATTCCTCCTGTAATAATTCCAGAAATGTTTGTCCGATTCAAGAATAATGTGGAAAATCCAAAACTGACAATATCATTATTTGAACCTCGGAGGTATATTTCTTTTCGTTTATTCCACTCGTCTACTGATATAGGTACATTATCTATTAATTCACATAATTCGTCACTGTGGTTTAAGACACTATACCACAGTGAATAAATCGCAATGTCATAATCATTGATTATGATTCTTTGAACGTCATTATTAAATAAGAGCTTCAACGCGAGCCCTGAACCACCCGCAAATGGTTCAATATATGTCTGTCCACCTAATCCATTTGCTTCGATTAAGCTTTTTATAAATGGATATAACTTCGCTTTTCCACCTGGGTAACGTAAGGGACTATACGATTTAAGCATGCGTTTCTCTTTGAAATGAACTATTTTAAGATAAGGCTAATATAAACTAATATGGGAGTTATTACCTTACGAGCTGTCTCAGCGATTTTAGTCAATTCTATTCTACTGATGCTTTTATGGGTTGCTAAGTGTAATAACGAAGAAAGTTTGTCAGGTTCAATTTGAATAATACTGTTTCTCTCTGTTGTAAATGATGGTAAATCTTCAGAGTACGTTGTGCATAGAGTGGATAAATTGCCCTGTAGTAAATAATCCTTGAATTCTTTAATTCGTAATTCCAAATCTTTTGATTGACTAAAGACTAACTTTTTACTTGAGTGAAGTTCATCAAACGAAAGCTCTAAAAGTGTACGTAGTGATATGGTAAGTAGGCAGATATTATCTTCGAAATTTAGGTTATTAATTTCTGAAACCAATTTATTTACTACTTCAGAAATATTAATTAATTTGCTTGAACCGTTAAAGCTTAACAAAGGAACTTCTCTGTTCTCTGGAAGTAATGGATTACTCTTATCAATAATTTTAATTTCTTTTGTTACGGAATATGGTGCTCTAGTAATATCCACGAAAGAATATGCAATCTGATAAGCACCAAGAGGATTTTTCGTTGTAAACACATCATTTATTATTTCAACGTGGTTATCAGCTGATATGATAACCTCGGAAAACTTTTCATTTCCATGTCCATCCATGGCACGAATCATCAACTTGCGTAAATCAATAGTGTTTCCTTTACCAAACAGTGCTGTCGTAACGAAATCGATCTTGGGAGCAAGCAACTCTTTTATTATTACTTTTTCTGAATGTTGTTCGCCTTTGAATGTTATTAGCAATTCCCAAGTTCCAGTTTCTTTCATATTAATGATAGTTGACTCAACGCCATTGGGAGTTATAAAAATGATAGTTAGATCGTTATTATCGTACGGAATCGCTTTTTTATTAATATCTAGTATTTGAAGATTTATCAAATCTAGCGAGAATGTTTCATCTACGAAAAGTTCAACAGCCTGCGATTTGAAGTAAAAATTCTTTCTATTTTTCTCTTGTTCATCAACCCAATTGCAGAATTTTACTATTGGCCCTTCATTGGATGGGTCAGTTATATTAAACTCCCTTGAAAATGACCTGAATTTCTTCTCTTGTTTATATTTAATTAGCATTCCAACAACATAATCTGCAATTTTTGAATAATCAGGATTTTCCTCTAAAAGATTAAAATGATCTCTCAGCACTGTTGATCCAAATAACCTGTTTAAATCTGTGTACGATATTGTTTCAAATGACCTAATGTTGTATCCTAAGGCTTTAGCGACACCGTATGCATATGGATATATTAATGATTTGCCACGTCGAGCCAATGAATAATCTCTCTGGTAGGGCTCCCATGAAATCATACCAACCCCTTGCTGTTCACCAGAATGAGTCTTGTCCATTATTTCTAAAGCTTCATTTTCGTCTGTAATGTAAACAAAAACTGTGTCAATAAACGAGATATCCTCATTTTCTAATAGAGCGATTACCTTTTTTCGTAAGCCAGCATCTTCAACAATAGATGGATTATTTATTATTTTCAAAGCGCTGACACGTCTATTTCCATCATAAACGTAGTAACGGTCATCAGTAAAAACAACCACTGGATTTACATTTCCCATTAATCCCTTTGATGCAAAAATATCTGCAATAAGGTTATACATTTTATCAGTGCCGACAACATCAATTAAAATATTGATAGCTTCGATTTCCGAAATGTTTTCTTTATCTTGAGGACCATGTCTTGGATTATCAGACCATACGAGTAATTCAGCTAGTTGTAAATATCTTCTGTTTTCCATCGTAACCCTCCTTAAATCCTAGCACTGATATTATCAACATTTTAACTATTAGATTTTATCATGAATCAACTAATTTCTTCTTCTACAAGTTAACCCTTTCAAATACGTCCCCTCCGGGAAGGCCAGGTGGGTGGGATGATCCGCGGCCTGTGACAACCGGCGCACGATCTGCGCGTCCACCCCGGCATCCAGCGCGGCGTCGGCGACGATCTTCTGAAAAAAGGCCGCGTCA
>CAZMFK010000221.1:0-2989 GCA_964565545.1 uncultured Caldisericota bacterium
GATAGCTTTTATGTCTTTGTGTAAGGAAAAGATTTTGTTAAGTGCGCATTGTTTCAAGCTAGCTATGTTCGGTATAATCATATCTTTACTTTTGATGATTCCATGGTTTTATATAAAATTGCCAGCCTAAAAAGCAAGAAGATGCAGCAAGTCATCGATGCCTTGATCAGCATTTTTTCTTCGTAGGTTCCCCCTGGTCATCCCTTGTAATAGATGGTGACGGTCTGGGTACTGGCTTCCCCCTCCACTTTGGCTCCAAAGACTTTGCTGATAAAGCGGATAGGCACCATGTGCGACACAGCAAAGACGTGTTATCGTTTTATGCTGACTTATCGCTTATATTTTGATTCTATCGGTTTTGAGGATAAACTATAAAATAATGATTTGGAAAAGAAAAAACAAAGACAAAACGCCTTCATTATTTTTTTCTTTACTGCCTTTGTTAGTGACAGGATTAGCCCTGGGCTGGTCGGTTTTTGTATTTGATGCTGAGCCTCATGTGGCACTCTTGCTTGGCACGATTACAGCGGGTCTTGTAGCATATATCCATGGCTATTCCTGGATAGAGATCAAAAAAGGATTTATTGACAGCATACACCGTGTTATTCCTGCCATAATAATTCTATTGATTATAGGGATGATGATCGGGGTCTGGATTGGCAGTGGTATTGTTCCTGCCTTGATTTATTATGGATTCTATATCATGCATCCCTTATGGTTTTTGCCTATCGTTCTTATTCTTTGTTCTTTTGTTTCGATCGTGACAGGAAGCTCATGGACTACGATAGGCACTATTGGCCTGGCCAGCGTGGGCATAGGCCATAGCCTTGGCCTACCCGCTCCACTAGTAGTAGGGGCAATTGTTTCAGGATCTTTTTTTGGAGACAAGCTTTCACCTCTTTCAGACAGTACCAATCTCGTGCCTGGCGTTTTGGGGTTGGATATTTATAAGCATATCAAGCATATGTTGTATAGCGTAATGCCTGTTTTTATCATTGCTTTAGTGTTTTATAGCATTCTAAACTTTCAATTAATCGGCTCGGAGCATGCTGTCATAGATCCTCTAAAATACCAAAGCTTTATTCTGGAACATTTTAAGCTGTCACCTTTGCTCATTATTCCGCCAGCTTTCATTATTACTGCTATTATGTTGAAGGTACCAGCGATTCCCAGTTTGATGATGGGCGTACTCCTGGGTGGATTGATGCAATTGCTTGTTCAGGGACAGGGAATGGGTGTTGTTTTTCATACGATTAACGATGGGTTTTTGATTAATTCTGGATTGGAAGAAATGGACCAGGTATTATCGAGTGGTGGCATGAGTAGCATGTATAGTGTAATTTTTCTTGCTATCATCTCTCTGGCATTGGGAGGCATCATGCTAAAATGCAAGATGCTGGAAGTCATCGTGAAAAGCATCTCCTTTTTGACCAAAAGAGTGGGAAATTTAGTCATGACTACTCTGTCCAGCTCAGTATTTATTAATATCTTTGGTGCCAATCAATATCTGGCTGTGATTATTCCAGCGCAGATGTTTGAAGATGAGTTTGTGGCCCATAAGCTTGATTTAAAAAATCTAAGCCGTGCGCTGGAAGCTGGCGGAACTCTTACCGCACCCTTGATACCCTGGAATACCAGTGGAATCTTTGTATTGACTACTTTGGGAGTAAATGCAGTGGATTATGCCCCGTATGCAGTGGTTTGCTGGATGACGATGATCGTGGTAGGCATTTTTGGATATTTTAATATTACCATGACTAAAAAAACACCAAAAGCGATTCGAAAAGAACAAGATGAAGAATGTCTGACATAAATGCATTATTAGTGCTTTCTGCGAGGTGAAACTATAATGAAGTGGCTATTTGTTGCGTGGGTGCTCTTAAAAACCTTGACCGTGATATATTTAAAGCTTATCAATCTGTATCATGCGCACAGGGTTGAGGCTGGAGTGCCCGAAGTACTGCAGGAAGTTATATCAGCTGAAAGTCACACAAAGTCAAAACGTTACCTGGCTGGCCACACGCGCCTGGACATGGTGAGTGAGGTGGTCCATGCGGGGCTTACGATTGTGCTGGTGGTGCTGGCAGCGCCCTGGCTGGAGCAATGGTCTTTGATGCTTTGGGATAGCTATTTTGTGCAGGGCATCGCTTTTTTTGCAGTGCTCTTTTTCGTGGACTATGCGCTGTCCCTTCCCTTCAAGATTTATGAAACTTTTATCTTGGAGCAGTCGTTTGGCTTTAATCGCACGACTCCAAAAACCTTTATCCTGGATGAGATCAAAGGTCTATTACTGAGCGGGATTCTGGGCGGATTTTTTCTAACCGGCGTGCTGTATGTGATTCAGTTTCCGCTGTGGTGGTGGCGTTTTACGGTAGTGATTTTTCCTTTTATCCTGCTGATCCAGTGGCTTGCCCCGGTGTGGCTGATGCCTTTGTTTTACCGGCTGAGTCCTTTGCCCGAAGGGGATCTGAGAAATCAAATCGAGACCTTTGCCCTGCGCCTGGGGATTCCCCTTCGCCAGATTGTGGTCATGAATGCTTCCACCCGGAGCAGTAAGGGCAATGCGGCTTTTGCAGGCTTTGGGGCTACTCAGCGCTTGATATTGTTTGATACCATTCTGCACTACCCCCCGGAGGAGATCTTGTCCATAGTGGCTCATGAGTGGGGACATCGCAAGCATCAGCACCTTTTGAAGCAGATGGTTGTTTCGCTGGTGATTACTTTGCTGGTGCTGGGCCTGGCGAATCTGCTTACACTGTCTTCGATACCTTATGAGGGTTTTGGGCTAAGTACTTTGTATGGTCAATTTTATCTGGCTGTTTCGGTGGTCGGGCCTTTGATGTTTTTTATCGAACCGCTGACCAGTCATTGGAGCCGAAAGCATGAGTTTGAGGCGGACCGATATGCTGTGCTTGCTTTGCTGAAGCCTGAGGCGACGGTACAGAGCTTGAAGCGTCTGCTGCGGGACAATTTAAGCAATTTAAACCCT
>CAZMFK010000222.1:0-2988 GCA_964565545.1 uncultured Caldisericota bacterium
GGCATTGGTAATGCTGGAGGGAAGACAGGGAGCATTTTGGTCGGTATAGGCTAAGGTGGTGGTGTTCCAGAGGCTTCCGCTGATGAGTTCTTTGCTTTCGGTCAGTTTTCCTTCCAGGCTGTTGGGAGGTGTATAGGTAAAGACCACGCGGAAGGGGTCATCCTGGGCTGAAGCGGGAGGGTAACTCACTTCGGTCAGATGCCCGACGGAATCATAGCTGTAGCTGGTGGTATGACCCATGGGATTGGTGGAGCTGGTGAGCCAGCCGTCAACATTGTAGGCAAAGACGTGATAGATATCGTCAGGAGCAGTACCCATGGAGGTCTTTTCCAGGGCTAAGGAGGTGGAGCCAAAGTAGTAGTCGGTATCAATGCCAGCTCCATCGGTAACGGTGGTTTTGCTGGCATAGCCCTGGACCGAGGTATCGTAAGCCAGAACCCAGGTGTTGCTCAGGGAGTCCGCCCAGCTTTCCAGTTGGCCTTCGTGAGCTCCCGAGGTGTAATAGGTAAACGTATAGTCAAAGCCTTCAAAGTCGGTATGCGTTTCCAGGAGATGGCTCGTGCTGTTATAGCTGAAGCTGGCGGAAGGGGGCGTAGTTTCACCAGGCTGGGTCAGGCTGATGAGGTGCTGGTCCTGATCGTAGCTGAAAGCCCAGGTGTTTTCGAGCATATCTTCGACTTCACTCAGGTAGCCAAATTGATCCCAGGCAAGGGTAATGGCACGAGTAGAAAGGGTATCGCTTAAGCTGGTGGGACGCCCATGGCCATCGTAGGTAACACTCAGGGTGGCGTCTCCACAAGGAGGGCTGATGGAGCTAAGCTTTCCATTGGAGGAAAAGGTCTGGCTACTGCCACCCAGGGAAGTGATGCGGTAGCTTCCATTGGGGAGTTTTTCGATCTTTCCCATAAAGCCAGGGGGATTGAGATAGCTTTGGGTATTGGGATCGTAAACAAAGAGGAGTTTGGCTCCGGTACCTGTGACTAATAGAAGGTTTTGGTCTTGATCTTCGGTGATGGTGGAATGGAGATTGCTGGTCCAGCCTTTGCCCAGCCCGATATCCAGGTCAGCATTGACCGCATTCCAGGTGAGGTTGAAATTCAGGGGAAGCAGGGTGCCGGGGAGGTGGAGGGGGTGGATACTGAAAAGGAGATTGCCGTTTTGGATGTCAGCGATCAGTGCTGTCCACTGTGTAGTCGCCTGACTGAGGTATTCGTAAGAGCGACCTTGGAGACCTGCCTCAAATGATCCCTGGCTGGCAAGACTCAGAGGATAGATTCGGCCGGAGAAATACACGGGAGATCCGAAGATTTGGGCTACGGAGGAAGGAAGGGATAAAAGCAAGATCAGCACCAAAGATAGTAGCGAAGCTACCGAGCGAGAGAGCCAGGAAAAAGAGCGATTAACGCTCTCTCTCTCTCTCTCTCTGGAAAAAGAAGCCCTTACCTGACGGTTTTGATAAAACAAAATCTTCATTGACACTTCCTTTCTTTAGTTAAATACATAAATAATGAACAACACATAAGCACGTCCGAACTAACAAGCCCAAAGGCAGGGGATCCCGGAGGGGGTGGGGAGAACTTTTTGTAAGCAGCGTTAAACCTTTGGAGTGGCACAAGTTACCTCCGAAAAACCATTGTTTGACCTTTAAGGTACAGGCAAAAGGAAAAAAGTCAAGGAAAAGCAAGCACTATTTTCAAACCAGCGGAAGGGGTGGAGAGGAAGTTTTAATTAAGTCTGTGAGTGAAAAGCAAGCTACTATTTGATAACGTGCAAGCAAGAAACCAACATCAATAAAGGGTAAAAAGTTGTCAACAACTCCGTCCCTGTGACAATTATAGCGAGGGATTGAGAAGTTTTCGGCTGGCGAGTTTCCATAGGGCCATGATCCAAAGAAAAAGGACCAGGATGCCTAAGCTAATGCCTGTCAAATCAAAGACTCCCTCTGATAAAAGCCAGAAGGCTCTTAATGGCGCATAAGTGGGTAGGATGAAGAACAAGTGCCGATGCCAGGTAGTGATAAAATATCCCGCCACTGGAGCAATCAAAAAGATTCCCGTGGCTTTCATCATGGCGATGCCTTCGATCTTGTTTCGTGCTAATGATAATATGAGCAGGGCAAACATGGGCCCAAAAAGGGATGCAATGGCAGCAATCAGCATAAAACCCGGCCAATGGGAGATAGGATAGCTCATCAGCACACTGGTGAGAAGGATATAGAAAAAGCTGGGCACCATGGTAAAGATTGCAATCCGATAAAAAAGGTAGCGCTTGTAGGGAAGGGGCGTGACTCGTACCATATGGAGTATCTGGTCGTCCAAATCATCCAGCAGGAGGAGGGCGGAGGCAAGACCAAAGAGGGAAGGGCAGAGCATCAGGAAAAAATAACTAAAGATTAATGGCATAAAATCCTGAATTTGGAGTGCATAGGAGCCAAGGGCATTGTCTACCAGGGGCAATATCGCCCTTATGACGACTACCATAATCAAGGGAATGGATACTAAAAGGATGAGCATGCTGTCGCGCAGGATTTGTCTAAGATCATAACGGATGAGGCTGAGGATGCTTTTCATAAGGTCTTTCCCTCCAGGATATAGTGTCGAAAAGCATTAAAAGCCAGACGCTGGAATATGAAAATCCAGAGCGCGGTTAGGCTTAGATATCCCGCTATTTCCATATATTGCGCACCATAGAGACAACAATCAAAAGACAGCTCAATCAGTTTCATGCTGCCATAAGTGGGGTGAAGCATCCAGAGAAGATTTCCCACCTGGCTTGAGGGTAGAAGTTGAAAATAATCAAAAATAGGAAGCTCGAAAACAAAGAGCATCATCGTGGAAGCAGGAAGAAAATGGGAAAAGGAGGTGTATCGTACGACGATCCATAGGCCTATCATGCAAAATAGGATGGAATTAAGAGTTGTGCTGACAATCAGGAGCAATGGGTTCAAATCGAGCATCAAGGCATATGCTAAAAAAACTGAGATTATGA
>CAZMFK010000223.1:0-2984 GCA_964565545.1 uncultured Caldisericota bacterium
ATTTTATTGAGCCAATAGGTCTTGCTCACTTCTGCTGCGATATAGTTATTAAGTCCCTGCAGCGAATATGCCATATTGGAGTTTTCATTCACCTGCCAATCCAGCTTGTGCAGATATTGGTCAATGAGCTTCACTCCGGCGGTGGAGACCATCTCGCGAATGCGAGCGTGTTGATCTCGATAAATAATGTAAGCCTTGGCGGTTTTCTTGTAGGGAGAAGCAAGTAGAACTTCTTCCACAATGTCCTGGATTTTTTCCACTTCGGGGCTCTCTTCATTGAGAGTCTGCAAAGCAAGGTTGACCACCCTCAGGGTGAGCTTTTGTGCCATCTCTTTATCAAATTCGCCCGTAGCCTGAGCGGCTTTGTGGATGGCTCGGCATATCTTCAACTGATCAAAATCAACAGTTTGTCCGTTTCGCTTACGGATTTTGGTAAACATGGCAACTCCCTGAAAAATAGTATATCGCTAATCTTCTCTTTTATAATTACTTAGAAGCCTGACTGCGCTTTTTGAAAAAAGCTAATCAAGACTCGAAATACATAGATAAGCTCACTTAGCAATCTGTCAAGTGGATGTTTTTCCACCCCCACTTAAAAGCAGTCTGCAGCAGGATTTATTTTTTTCCCGGCATGATTTTGAGGCCCTCGCCATTCTGGTTGATTGGGTTTGATTTGGCGTCTCTTTGCAGATACCCGCACAGAAATGAAATGGATAAAAATCGATGGGAATGTGATTGCTATTGACAATGAGAGCCTTGCACATATATTTGCAGAATTGAGTAAACAACAGCTTCAAAGGAGAAGAGAATGCAATTAGGCGCATATTCCATAAGCCTTAGTGTCAAAGACATCGAGGCATCAAAGGCGTTTTACGAGAAGCTGGGCTTCATGCCAATCGGTGGTGACATCAGTCATAACTGGTTGATCCTGAAAAATGACGATTGTGTAATCGGCCTGTTTCAAGGTATGTTAACCGGCAATATCATCACCTTCAATCCCGGTTGGGATCAGTCTGCCAACAATCTGGAGCAGTTTCAAGATATCCGGGAGCTCAAAGAAGCTTTTGAAAGCGAAGGCATAGCTCCCATAAAACTGGATAGCGAAAGGGAGAGCGGCCCTGCCAGCTTCACCATCAGTGATCCGGATGGCAATATGATCCTCTTTGATCAGCATCGGTAAGTTAAGAATGAATGTTCGAATCGCAGCTGCCACCATTCCAATAATCGACGACATCCATCAGGCCGTAGCCGGCATGCTCCAAATAGTGCGGATAGCAAAAGAAGCCAATTGCGATCTGATCACTTTCCCGGAAGCCGTATTGGGTGGATTGGACTCTCTGGGAGATTATCCCTCGGATCTGGAGATCTCCTTGCAAGAAAATGCTCCGGAACTGAAGATAATCAGAGATTGCGCGCGCAAACTATCCATCGGCATCGGATTCGGTTACCTGGAAAACTCCGATGGCCTGATCTATGATACATACCTGATCTATGATCACACTGGAGAGCCTTGTCTGCATTATCGCAGAATAACTGACACCTGGATGCCATCGAAGGTATCCCGGGATTGTTACGCTTGCGGTGTAAGGCAAATGGTCAGCGAAACTGCCTATGGCAGGCTTGGCGTATTGCTCTGCGGCGACCTGTTTGATGAAGCGCAAGTTCATCAGTTGTGCAGCCAAATGCCAAGCCTGTGTTTACACCCCCTGGCACGAGCCTTTCCTTTTACCGATGATATTCAACAGATCTGGGATGAGCAGGAGTTCCCCTATTATCTGGAAGAATATCGCAAACTCAAGTGTGATGTTCTGGTCTGCAATGTGATGGATTCCACTTTAGATGATGGTGACATCTATTGTGGCGGTGCCTGGTTCATCCAAAATGGCCAGGTACATAGCAGTTTACCCCTGATGCAAGAGGGGCTGCTAATCGTTGATTTATAAACCATTATTGCAAGGAGTATAAGCATGAAAGAATCAAAGGACTATCTCTGTTACTGCGGCCTTTACTGCAAGATGTGCAGCATCGTAAATGGACTGCCCCAGGCTGCGAACAAACTGCATGAGATCATGCAGGAGGATGGCTGGGAAGGCTTCGGCAGCTTTATGTATCCTGAGTTTGATGGCTTCTGGAAGGTGCTGGCTGAGCTGAAAGAACTGGATAAAACATCCCCCCTCTGCATCGGCGGCTGTGGCAATCCCGCTTGTGAGATCCGCATCTGCGCCAAGGCTAAAGGTCTGGAAGTTTGCGCTCTCTGCGACGAATTCCCCTGCGAGAAACTGAGAGCATTCACCGATGACTATCCCTTTATCATAAAAAACAATGAGCGTATCAGAGAGATCGGCATCACTGCTTGGCTCATAGAACAAGACGTACTAGTAGCGAAAGGGGTAACCCATAAAAGCCTGACATAGCTATCCAGCCTAAAAGCTCCAAACGTGGCCCGACACGAGAGCGTCACTAGCCGTTCTCTACGTTTGATCGAAGACAGGTTGTAAAAGCCTTTTTCTTTCACCGTGTCCGCTCTGCCGTATTCAGCTACGTCATCGGGCAACCTGGTATAGTCAAAGCCGGCGTTACCGGATCGGCGTTCTTTTCGGTTCGAATACTCAGTCTGGTTTTCCGAGATAGATCTGTAAAACAATAATCCAATACAAAGATTTGACATCCCATCCGTTCACACTGCCCCGCAAGTCATTGGCAATCTGCCAGATGGTACGATGCTGCTCGTCTCTTTTTTGTTCTTTTGTCATTTATGCCTCACAGCCAGATTTGTCTTTCTTATCAAGTAAACGCACAGTGGATTTTTGTCCACCCAAAAGTCATCCGCCGCTATAATCCACTATAATGTTAACCAAGTATTTTCCACCCTTTTCCCCGGCTTCTGACAGTTAATCACTCGTTGGTCAAGCCTTAATCAAGCGTTAATAATTAACGCTTGATTAAGGGGGGATGATCACTTGATTAAGGCTCACAAGGCAGGA
>CAZMFK010000224.1:0-2981 GCA_964565545.1 uncultured Caldisericota bacterium
GTTTTCTATACCTTTTATTGGTACTGTTCCAGCAATTAAGCCTGCGTGCCTACAATCCAAAACCAAGCGGGTTGCAGTTTTGCTTACTCGTACTGCTTCCCAGGGAAATGTTTTCCATGACCTGGTCAGTTCCTGGTCTAATGGTGTGGAAGTATTTACTATCCAGGCTCCAAAACTTGTTGAAATCAGTGAAAAGCAATGCCAGCATGAAAGTGGGGCAAGTGATTTTTTGCATTCCATCCTTGATCCACTGGTATCTGCAAGAGTGGATTCATTAGTACTGGGGTCTACTCATTTTATTTTTCTTAAAGATTGGATTAATAAGCAATACCCGGGACAATTTTCAATTTTTGATCCAGCGGAAGGTGTAGCAAAACAAACTTTCAGAGTGTTGGGGATGATTGATGCACCTGCTATGCCATCAAAGGAAGATGTTTTTTATACTTCGGGGGATAAATCACAGTTTCAAAAAAAGATCCAGTGCCTTTTGCCCGAGAAATATCATCAATGTCAGGTTATCAACGTTAAGTTGCCATAATGGATTTGTTGAGGACCATCAAACAGCTTAAAGTGCCTTTAGCCTCAGAAGAGAAAAAAAAATACACCAATCAATCGGTCAAAGGAAGCTATACTGCTTTTGCTCTTGAAAAGGTTTCAATAGCATTGGCCCAGGAAAACAATGAAACTATTGTATGTATGTTGAAGGAATTAAAAAGTTCACTCCTGGCTTATCAAAATCAACCAAACTGCAAAGGTCTTCAGGCTGTTGCCTTTCAACTGGAAAAGCTCTCTGAATTTTTATTGCAGCCTGTTAATCAAATAGCATGCAGAGCTCTGATGCAAAAGCCTCTACAATATCTTAAAGGGGTGGGTCCGAAAAGAGTCCGAGCTTATGAAAAGCTTGGAGTTTACTCGGTGGAAGACTTATTGTCCTATTTTCCTAAAGATTATGTGGATCGCTCGCTCATAGTGCCCATATCCATGGCAATAAATGGAGAACGGCAAAGCTTTATGGGGAAAGTAATTTCTGCCATTGAGCATAGAAAAGGAAGATTCAGCATTCTTAAAGTAATAATCTGGGATCGAAGCGGGTCCATTGCGTTGGTTTTTTTTAATCAAGCTTATTTAAAAAAGATTTTTGAAAATCATATAAATTCACAGATTATTGTATCCGGAAAAGTATCCTGGCAATTCCACCAATGGCAGATGGATAATCCTGAATATGAATGGATTGAAGAAGAAGATACCCTTCAACCCATTCATACTGCCAGAATAGTTCCCATTTATCGTATGACAGAAGGTCTTTTTCCAAAAACTTTTCGTTCTGTAATGTATCATGCCCTCAAGGAATATCAGGAGTCTATTTATGAAATTATCCCCGCGCAATATCTCGATGAACTTGATTTGCCCTTGAGAAAGTATGCTTTTTGGAATATGCATTTTCCGGAAAGCCTGGAAGTAAGGGAAAAAGCACGCAAGAGGATGGCATTTGAAGAATTTTTAATGGGCCAGTTTTCACTGTTGTATCAAAAAGAATTGATGAAAAAGGATCCAGCTCAAGCTTTTACAATAACTGAAAATGACTTAATCGCTTTTCAGAAATTGTTGCCATATAAGCTCTCCAGCTCGCAGCAAAAAGTAATAGAGGAAATTGTTAATGATTTAAAGCTTTCTATCCCTATGCAAAGATTGATACATGGCGAAGTTGGATCGGGAAAAACTACCGTTGCGGCAGCTGCTTTGTATTTTTCTTTTCTCAACCATTATCAGTCAGCTTTTATGGCTCCAACAGAAATATTGGCTCGTCAATGTTATGAAAACTTTTTAAAAACTTTTTCTGGTCTGCCCCTCCGTATCAAACTACTTATCAGTGATATCAAAGAGAAAGATCGTACGAAGATAATTCATGATTTAGCACAGGGTGAAGTGGATATTATTGTGGGCACCCATGCTTTAATACAGCGAGACGTGATTTTCAAGTCCCTGGGTTTGGCTGTAGTCGACGAACAGCATCGTTTCGGAGTCAAACAACGGCTTGAGCTAAGAAAAAAAGGCACGATTCCCCACTTATTGGTGATGAGTGCTACTCCAATTCCTCGCACCCTGGCACTAACCCAATTTGGCGATTTGGATGTATCATTGATTGATCAGATGCCAATGGGAAAAAAAAGCATCCAGACCCGGATTTTAGAAAACCGACAACTGCCAAAACTTTATGAATGGGTGAAAGAAAAGCTTGTTCAAGGTGGAAAAATGTTTGTGATCTGCCCTTTGGTGGAGGATTCTGAAAAAATGGACTTATCCAGTTCTATTGGGAGTTATGAGGAATTGGTCCACCAATTTGAAGAATTTAATGTTTTTTTACTTCACGGGAGAATGAATGCAAAAGAAAAAGATGAAGTCATGCAGCAGTTTTCATCTGCCAAAGGTCATATTTTAGTATCCACTACGGTTGTTGAGGTAGGGATAGATGTGCCCGAAGCTAATATCATGGTGGTGGAGGATGCTGATCGTTTTGGACTGGCTCAATTGCACCAACTGAGAGGAAGAATTGGGCGAAAATCACAAAAAGCTTATTGTTTTTTGATAATTAAAAACACTGACAACAAACAAAGGCTTTCTATCATGGAGGAGTCTGATTCAGGATTTGTTGTTGCTCAAAAAGATCTGGAGCTTCGCGGTCCGGGAGAATTATGGGGCGAAAGGCAAAGCGGTTATTATTTTCAAAGCGTGATTCAACTGGAGCAAGATGGACCTTTGCTGGAACAAGCCAAAATTATCGCCCAAAAAATCTTGCAAAACGAAAAACATCGCTATGTTTTTCTTGATGAGCTGGACTACAGAAAAAAGAAAATAACCCGGAAAGACATTCTTTCTGGGGATTAGTTAAAAGTTTTTGATTAAAATAATCGTTTTGGACTCTGCAATCCAATCACTCAGAAAGCCAAACTGCTGGGAAACAAACTTCAATGGGACGTGGG
>CAZMFK010000225.1:0-2965 GCA_964565545.1 uncultured Caldisericota bacterium
AAAATTGATCGAACAAAGCGAAGGTCAAATTCTTTTGAAAAGCTAATTGAGAAAGCATATGAGCTAGCATGGTACACCACTTGTCAAACTCTAATTAACTTATCCATGAAGGGGGAATTTGAAGGCTGGAGCGGTAGAGCAAGTGAATGTTGGGAGCATAGATTTTATATTAGAAGCGACGAGATTATGATTGACGGGAAGGTTGCTTGGCCTGCTATAGATGTAATGGGAGAGTCATTAGAAGATGTAAGTTTAAAAGCATTGCAAGCATTGCAAATTTTACAAACATTTAAGGAGGAACAATGAAAGAAATAAAACTGAGCTGTGAATGTGATGGAAGTAAAATAGAAATAACTTATCCACAAGGTGAAGTTGACCTTTACCAGCAACCCATTGAGACTACTTATTTTAAAGTGATTTTATTCTGGCTAACATTCGCTCCAGATAATATTAAAAAAATGATTCCAGATTGCGAAGAATGTCCTAAATGTGAAAATTGCGATTGACAAATAAACTTAAAGTTGTAAAATTATAATAAATAAAAATAGGAGGTTCGGAAAATGATACTTTATACAGGTAAATTATCTCAGGCTTATCCTGGTGATGTTGGATGGGATTTATACACGCAGGAAACAATTACTTTTGAACCATTAAAACCTTATAAAATCAGTACAGGGGTTAAACTGCAATTACCTTCCAATATTTATGCACAAGTTGTGCCACGGTCTGGACTATCTCTCAAAGGATTTATTGTGGTCACTGGAACGATTGATAGTGGATATCGAGGCGAAATAGGTGTGATATGCTATACCATGCAACCATTCACTGTTAAAAAAGGTATGAAAATAGCCCAGTTAGTATTCCACGAAAAAGTCCAAGAAGCAATGTGCTATCGGTACGAAATATCAAACAATAGCGAAAGAGGTGAAAGGGGGTTTGGCAGTAGTGATGAAAAATGTAAAAAGAATCAAGTATGAACGGTATCGGTATCTCAAAGACAACGACAAATGGCTGTGCTATAAAGGCGATGAAATGCTATGCTACCACTCGGATGCGGTGATGAGGGAATTTGTAGTCGCTATGATTCATGGAGGTAAAACAGTCAAAATTAACAATGAAAAGATGGTGATACGATGATACAATTTAAAGGTGTTATAAGTCCAATTAAAAACTTTACCGATGGATCCTTTAGAGTTTCAATAGATGTTCCCGCAGAACAAGTTGAAAATATTGTTGAAGTAATGAAAAACATCCATATGCCAGTGGTTGCTCAATTATTCCTGGAAGATGAAGTCAAAGAGTTGGTCCAGCAATCGGAATCAGAATTGCGGCAAAACATTTATAAAAAAATTATGAATGCTGGATGCACTGACCATCGCAGGGAATTATACTCAAAATTGTACCACAAAGACCATTTAAGTGATTTTACGATTCAAGAATTACAAGATTTTAACGCTTGGCTGGGTGATTCTAAAAATTATGCCCCGTTACGGGAGAGAATACTGGAGGCGGTGAAATGAATAATGCGTCTATCTTTGTATTGTCCCATATATTGCTGTTTGGTGTTGTTTTTTGGCTTATTTCCTATGTTGTACGGTTTTTAATCTAAGGGAGGTTTATTATGTTATGGACTAACTTATTGTTAGGGTTGATTGCGTGGCTACTGGTGGCTATATATGCAAGATTGTGGTATATATCTCAATACTTCCAAGTTGAGGAGGATGATGAATGATTCAGATACCCAAAAAGGTCAAAGTTGGAGTATATGAGTTCCAAGTAGTGATTGAAAAAAATGTCAAAATGGGAGAAAAGAGATGCGATGGAGTGATTAGTTTTTTTAAAGAAAAAGTCCACATCGACCAAGCACTACCTGCACTAAACAAAGAAATAACATTGTGGCATGAAATGTTGCATTTAGTGGCTCATCAGTATTCCCTGAACCTTTCCGAGCGAGAAACGGATTGCTTAGCTCACGGCATCGTGGGAATATTGAAGGATAACTTTTCAAAAAAGGAGGCGTGAAGGAATGAGCATGACAACCCTGAGGAGGTGAAAAAATGACTCACGCTGAAGAGCTTAAACAAATGTACAATCGAATAGCTGATATTGGCTACATAGAAAACAGTAAACGCACTGATAGGATAGATGTATTCTTTGGCACAGTACTATTAGCGTTAAATGATTTAATATTAGACCTAAATGGTGAGTATAAGGAGGATGAATGATAGTTGAAGTATGTGATTCTTGTGGCAAGCAATTAGACTATTGACTCTTGTAACAAAGTTGTGTATAATAGTAACATGTGGCTGATAACGGGCTATAAAGGAGCAATCGGTTCAGAGTTAGTCAAACGAGGCAAATATATTGGCTATGACAGAGATAATCACCCATCAGAACTGAGTGAAATGGTACGTCAATCTGATATTGTTGTTCATTTAGCCGCACTGACCGATATAACGGAATGTGAGCTGAATCCTGACCAGTGTTATAAAGACAACGTTTCGTTAACTCTACAAGTTGCTTCACTATGCCGCATGTTCAACAAAAAACTAATATTCACCTCATCTTGTGCTGTTTATGGTGACAGCTATCCCGAGTTAAACCCTATTGGAAACTATGGTAAGTCGAAGAAGATAGGCGAAGAGGTATGTTTCAATCAATTAGGCGTGGATAAGGTTGCTGTCTTTCGGCTGACTAACGTGTTTGGAATTCCTAAAGGAGTTTTGCACTTAGTTAAGACCGCCAAACAAAACCAACAAACTCTAAAAATCTTTGGTGATCCATTTAGGAACTTTATCCACGTGGATGATGTCTGTAAAACTATTTTGTCTTGTGCTCATCAGTTTAGCCCTGGTATTTACAATATTGGTTCAGATAAGATTTCATCGGTTAAAGAGATTATGCAAGCTCATGTTAAAACTATCCAGCAACCATCATTGCCAGTTGATATCCAATACTCGCATGT
>CAZMFK010000226.1:0-2944 GCA_964565545.1 uncultured Caldisericota bacterium
AAACTTGAGAGAAAGTAGTGGAGGACATCGCTTTTTACAAGCCAAAGGAATGTATATTGCAGAAAAGGGTTTAGCACAAGTGTCCATGAATATTCTTGATTACAATAGGTTACCCCTATATCGTGTTATAGAGCTTGTACGTATTGAAGCAAAAAGATTTGGGGTAGGCATTGTTGAATCAGAATTGATTGGGCTTTCACCATTTCAAGCTATATTGGATTCTGCTTCGTATTATATGCAACTGCCTGATTTAAAGCCTCATCATATTGTAGAAACTAAATTATGGGAATAGGGTACGATGCCCTAGTTGTTCATTATTCTGAGATATTCCTAAAGGGACCACAGGTAAAACGGCATTTTGAGCAGATTCTTATGCAAAGGATCTGGCAGAAACTTCAATGGGAAGGATTTTCTGATTTCCAGCTATCCATAAAAGATCATAGCTTATGGGTTTATGGTCAGATCTCCCTTGAAATGGCACCAGTCATTGCAAAAGTTTTTGGAGTTCGTTATGTAACAGCTGTGCTGACTTCTTTTTCAAGCCTTTCTGCAGTAAAAGAATCTGCAAAACAATTAAGCTGTCTAGCTAATTCAGAAGATTCCCTAACTTTTAGAATAAAAGCAAAAAAGGAAAAGGGACTAAGCACTGCAACAAAAACTTTTGAAATTGAAGCTTCTGATTTTTTTAGCTTCTGGAAGCTGAACCTTAATGACCCTGATATCGTTATCCATATTAATATCAAAAAAAAGTATTCAAATATCGGCTATCTGCGTTTTGAAGGACCTGGAGGCTTGCCTTATGGCAGCAGTGGCAAAGTATTGGCTTTGGTTTCGAAAGGGATTGATTCTGCTGTAGCTGCATGGTTGATATCAAAAAGAGGATGCGAAACCATTTTGCTTCATTTTGGTGAGGAGTCCATTGATAGTATTGCCCATCAAATATCTATAAGTGCTGGAAAAACTATAAAAATCATACATATTTCACATGTTCCCTTTCTTCAACTTTTAAAAAGCAATCATGCTGGTAAGTATCTTTGTATCTTATGTAAAATGGGAATGTTGTATGCCGCTCAACACTATTGTGAAATCACTGGATCTAAAGCAATTGTAACCGGTGAAAACCTTGGACAGGTAGCATCTCAAACGCTGGACAATCTTTCTGCAATGACTCAGGTTTTTTCCTATCCCATTCTTCGACCTTTGCTGACATATGATAAAGAAAGCATCGTTGATTTAGCCAAAATTATAGGCACTTATAATATATATGCCAATCCCTCTTGTTCCTTTGTTCCATCTCATCCCTCCACTTCTGTCTCATATGAAAAGTTGAATGAATTGATTAAGAGCGATACTTTCCAACATTGCTTAAATGAATGGAAAAAAACCTGGCGTTATTATGAATCATAAAAATATCATTTTCTTTTCGATTAGTATCGCTTTAAGTATTGGAGCTTTTTCTTACCTTTTTATTTATCTAGATGACTTCCCTCTTGAAAAGATACATTTAATCTGGATTGCCATTGCTCTTCTTTGCTCTCTTTTATTTTGGCTGGGAGATGCGTTGTGTATGTTAATTCTATTTAGGGGAATACATGTATATGCTCGATATTTTACTTTGCTAAAATCTTCTTTTATAGGATTTTTTGCTTCCACGGTAACTCCTTTTAGCATTGGTAATATTCCTGCCCAATGGGTATATCTTGAAAAACAAGGGATAAGACTCGATAAATCGATCCCTGCATTGATGATGAAATCTATCATCAACCTTTTTATTCGAGGCTCTCTAGCATTAGCTATTTTTTGGAATTTTCCCGTTAGCATTGCTTCAAATGCACAGTGGTTTATTCAAAGTATTTTGTTATTCTATGGTTCATCCATCGTGATTATTTATTTGCTGGTTTTTAATCATTCCAAAATCATTGTTCATTACCGGATTGCTTTCGCACATCTATGCCTTAAGCTAAGTAAACGTTTTGGATTATTCAGAGTCCCATTAGTCAAGATGAGTGAATCTATTAAACAAATGCATTATTCCGCTACTGCTTATACTAAATCTTTTGCTTGTATATTTTTATCTGCTGTTATAATTCTGACAGCTTTTTTCATTCAATCCACTCTTCCCTATTCACTGATTCGTTCTCTAGGAAACCAAACTTCATTGCTTCCATCCATATTGTCTCATGCCAGTTTTTTTCTTCTACAACCTTTTTTACCTACTCCTGGAGGAAGTGGACTTGCAGAAATGTCTTTTAATTATATGCTCAACCAATGGCTTGGAGTTTCTTATCCCTGGGTAGTTTTGTTGTGGCGATTAGCCACCTTTTTTCTTCCTCTTTTTATTGGTATTGTTTTTATGGTTTTGTCATTTTCCGAAGATGCTCAATTGGTGAAATCCAAACAAAAATAATCTTGAACCAAAACCCTTTATTTATGTATTTCTAATGAATTTAACCAAAAAAAGGAGGATGATGAAATGAATATAAGAAAAATAAAAAAAATCATCTCTTATCTTACTATATGCGCCATGTTTTGGACTGCAATCCCTTTTGTTTCAAATCATACCGTAAAAGCATCTCCAGGGCTAACTGTTACTTATAGCCCCAACCCTCTTACTGCTGGTGTTGTTTCTGAATTAGTGGATCCATCAGCTCCATTTACTTTGTATGTTATGGATGAAAATGGCGAACCTGTGGATCTTACCCAGGGTGGCTTGATCGATCACCGGACTGTCTGGAATGCGTTATTCAAAGATCATCACCCTACTGAGCTAGGTCAATACTATTGGACCAGAACTGATCTTCACAATGACGATCAATCCCGAATCAACAACAAGGCATTATTTGGATTTGAACCCATTGTTATTGATTTTTCTATGGCGCATGAGGGTAAATATGTATTTAAAAATTTTATTGCCAACGATGCAGGGTTTTTTTATATCTCGGTG
>CAZMFK010000227.1:0-2934 GCA_964565545.1 uncultured Caldisericota bacterium
GGAAATCAAGGTCAGGACGATTATTTTGGACCAGATATAGGCTTTATAGGTAATGGGAGTAAGTATAAGAGCGCTGAGAGTGTTTTCCTGTCGATCAAAAAAAATCCATGCTCCAAGAAAATAAAAACCAAAGATGGCCAGATCGATGTAGATGATAAAGGGCAGAAAGAGTGCGCGAAGTACTCCGGACAAGGGGTAAAAGAGCCCGACATACACCAGGGTGATGAACAAAGCAGCATATAGCAATCCGTAGCGAAAAGCAAGGAGAAAATCCATGCGCAATAGGGATGCTAGCTTTTTCATTGCAGGGCCTTGCCGGTGTAATGCAGAAAAATATCTTCCAGGGAGGGCTGTTTGCTCTGGATGGATTGCAGGGAGTAGTGTTGAATAATGTTAAAGAATTCTGTTTCTTGAGCCAGAGTGGCGAGGGGGAAATTTTTACTTTGGAGATGCTTTTTTTCATCGATGTAAGTCACTTCGACCTGATGTTCTGAGTGCTTGTTTTTGAGGGCCTGTGGAGCATCAATGATGACCAAATGGCCGTCTGCAATAAAGCCTACCCGGTCGCAGAGCTCTTCGGCATCGTGCATATTGTGGGTAGTAAGAAAGATAGTTTTTCCCTGCGAACGAAGATCCAGGATCATATGCTTGATCAGGCGAGCATTCATGGGGTCAAGTCCAGCAGTAGGCTCGTCTAAAAAAATCAGGGAAGGTTGGTGAAGGATAGCTCGAATAAAGCTTAGACGGGTTTTCATACCCTTGGAAAAGCTCCCTACGCGAGTGTTGGCATCCTGTTTTAGGCCTACTTTATCAAGTAAAAGGAGGGGATCCTGGCTTTTATCGACATAGAGGGATTGGAAGAGCTTGAGATTTTCCATGGCACTCAGTTTGGTAAAGTGGTTGGGAAACTCAAACATCACGCCCAAATGCTCGTACAGGTCTTCTTTCCATTGGGGCAATGCTTTTCCCATGACGCTGACTTCACCTTCAAATCCGCTTAAAAGGCCAGTGAGGATTTTTTGGGTAGTGCTTTTGCCTGCTCCACTGGGCCCGAGAAAGCCAAAAATCTCTCCTTCGTGGATCTGGAAAGTCAAATCTTTCACGGCAGCTTTGTTTGCTTTGGGATAAGCGTACGTTAACTGGTTTACTGATATCATGGCATGCTCCTCTTCAAACTATCTCTTAGTAAAAAAATAAGCTTTCTTAGATAAAAGTAAAGTAGTACTGGTTAAGTAAAAACGATTTAAGATATCTCATAACTGGTCAATGAAGAGGGATTGTTGTTAAATAGTACAAGCTAAATATTATTATAAGCCCATCAATGCTTAGTAAAAAGTTGTCAACAACTCCGTCCCCTAACAATAATGATAAGAAGGTTGAGGAGGGGGTTTTTTTGGATGTTATACTTTTTAAGGAAGATTTAAAAGATATGAGGAGCTTGTATGAAGTTTAATCAAATTAATATCATGCCTTTAAAAGAACAACAGATCCATATCGATCGTTGGAAGGAAGAACGCTTAAATAGTTTGCTTCCAAAGCTCATGGAAGAGCATGATTTTGACATGTGGATTATTGTTTGCCGAGAAGATCAGCAAGATCCTGTTTTATCAGGGCTGCTTCCTCGTGGGCTCACGGGTGACGAAAATGTGGTCATGCCCCCGGTGGGCAATCAGATTATTATTGTTTTTTACCGATCTCCCAGTGGAAAAATGGAAAAATTGCTTATATCCATGTTGAGACTTAAAGACTTTTATGAAAATATCTGGGACGAGAAAAAAGAATCTGAATGGGAATGCCTTGCCAGGGTCGTCAAAGATCGCAATCCTCAGCGTATAGGCGTCAATAGTTCGGAACTTTTTGCTCATGCGGATGGCTTAACTTTTACTCAACACCAAAAACTGCTTCACGCACTGGGCTCATTTGCCAATCGTATTGAAAGCGCTGAAAAATTAGTATTAAGTTGGTTACAGGAACGCACTGAGGAAGAGCTAATTTTTTATCCACAAATTGCTGAAATTGGACATGCTATTTATTCCAAAGCTTTTTCGAATGAAGTTATCATTCCGGGCAAAACGTCAGTAACTGATCTTTGCTGGTGGATGCATCAATGCGTTCGTGATTTGGGACTTTCTGTATGGTTTAAGCCCATGGTCGCGATAAATCGGCAAGGGCAAGAGTTTATGGAATTTAATGGCATCATCCAAAGAGGCGACATGCTTTTCTGTGATTTTGGATTGAACTATCTGGGCTTGATGACGGACACCCAGCGACAGGCTTATGTTTTGAAAGTTAACGAATCGGATGTTCCTCCGGGACTAAAGACAGCTATGAAAACCTGCAATCAGCTGCAGGATATTTTTTTCGAGGAGTTTAAAGTGGGAAAATCAGGAAATGAAATTCTATTTTCCATTCTAAACAAAGCAAAAGAAGAGCATATTGACGCATTAATCAATGCCCATCCTATTGGAGTTTATGGCCATGGCCCCGGTGCTCCTATAGGGGTTTGGAATCAACAAAATGGAATTCCAGGGCGAGGAGATTATCCCATCCGGGATAATTCATGCTATGCCATGGAACTGTGCGCTAATGTTTTGATCCCTGAGTGGGATATGCAACGGGTGGCTTTTCATCTTGAGCAAACGGTTGCTATGAAAAACAGCAATCTTGAATGCCTTGATCAGCGTCAAACTGAGTTCTATCTCATTGGATAGCTCATTATTCCTAAGCAAAAAGTTGTCAACAACCCCGTCCTCTTGACATTGTTTTGCCTGGTAAAAGTCTTGGAGCCCTTGACCTTAAAACTTGCTTTAATAGATTATGCCTCAGAGATTCTCAAGCTTTAATTGGATTAATTTGAAGTTTCTTGCTTTCCCAGGTTTGACTTTCTACCACTTTGAGCATACTCATAGCTATGATGATGCAAAATGCTTTGGA
>CAZMFK010000228.1:0-2925 GCA_964565545.1 uncultured Caldisericota bacterium
CATCTCCGGGGATTTCTGGACGCAGAGGCAGGGATCGAGCTGCTTATCGATGCTGATACGGAGGGTGCCCTGGGGATAGCTATCCTATGCGAGGATTTGCCTGCAGATAAACTCACTGAGCAAAACTTCCTTGTGCTGGAGTTTTCGATCAAGGATCGGGGGAGGATCGCTTTTACCCCTCGATCGTTTTGGATCCAGGGGCTTAGCCAAAAAAGCTACAAGGGACAGGCCTTTGAAGTTGCAAGCCGAATTAGCAGTCGATCTTTTCTCTTGTGCGATTTGAACGGGGACAAAATAGTGGATCGTCATGATTTTAGTATTTTTATGGCCAGCTTTGGCAGTCGTGCAGGCGAGGAAGCGTACAATGAGCTGTGTGACTTTAATCAGGATAGGCGGATCGATCTGATTGATCTGATTATCATGGCAAAAGAAACAGGGAAGTATCTGTAGCTCATGATAGTGCACTATCCATCTTGGGGCTCGGTGAATTCGATATCAATCGTAATAGTACTTTCAATGTATTCGCTGTCGCCATACTCGCAAGTTAATCGAGCCATACGGCGGACTCGGAACTGAAAAGTATGTTTGCCCAGGATTGATTGATAGCCCTCCTGGGAGTGAGCTTCCGGCTTGATTAGAATAAGCAGGCGATTGGTAGGAGCATAGGGGGTGAATGGTACTTCCAGTTTGCCCTGTAACTTGGAGGGTAGAGTTGCAGAAATGATTCTTGCACCTCCTTCCAGGTCGTAACTTTCACGGATACATTCTTTATTTTCCCCCATAAAGTCGAAATCAAGTTGAAGCTTGAAGGTGTTCATAAAACCGTGGGAGATTTTTTGTTGCCTGGATTTTTCGAAAACATCAGTGCTGATACTCAAATGGAAATCACCGCTATTGGCGGGACCAGCGATGACTTTCTCAGCCAGGCCTGGTATGGATGGAGTAACTCTGCATTTGGTTTCCAGGTTTTCCCACTGGGAAAACCTACCCTTGACTGTTTCGGTACGTTTGATGCTGGTATTGTAGCTAATCTGGTAACATTCAGCTCGAACTCTGACCTGGATAAAAGCTCTTTGAGAATAGCGAGTGGAGTTGCTTTCATAAATGACTCGGATAGGGACCTGGATAAAAACAGGCAGATTGTTTTGTGTGGCCATATAGCCGTTTTCATCTAAGGGTTGGGCATTGAGCAAACCATTGTGAAGACAGATATAAAATTGGTGGGATTGGTTATAAGTGAGATTTATATTTATGGGGTATATATCGCGACAGGAATGATAGTCATTGTCATGGAAGATCAAGGTGTCCTGGTAGGTAGTTTTGGAAAGCACGGACTCATCAGCTACGACATCCACCACTTTGAAAGGAGTGATCCCTTTGTTGACTACGACAAAGGTGGTTTTTGGGACTTGATTAATTGAATTGGGCCGACTGCAATTGCATATGTCAAAGATGGCTTCTGAAGTATCCACCCCAATCCTGCAATTACTTACCCTTATTTCGTCTTCGGGTGAGAGAGGGTCTTCAAAAGCGGGACCATTTTGGTACAGGGTGCGGTCGCTCGAGTGCCAATACTGAGGGTAACTAAAATATAAATAGGTGGTACCATCATCATTTTCTCTTTCCAGACCCTGGGCATATTTATCGTGAATCGAGGCATAATCATGGGCAACTTTCCAGTCCACGTCAAAATTTGCATTAGCAGATAACTGCTCAAACATACTAAGTCGAAAAGGTATCCCAAAGGTTCCTCCTGCAGAAGCATAGGAAGTGTCTGAGCGTTCAGGAAATTGCCCAAAAGAAAGTTTGGACGAACTACTTGAAGCAGAAATCTGGACATAATCCAGTCCACTAAGACGGAATATTTCTTGAGCTGAAGGGAGGATAGCACCCGCTTTGCAGGTACTGTTGAGTATTCGAATTTTTGACCTTGCATTGATGGCAGTCATGACATTTCGCATCATGGGAGAAATCTCCTCCAGTAATGCTTCATAGCTTATATCACTACCGCTATATGCACATACGCCTGTAGCATGTCCATGGGTGGATATGAATAAATATACTTCTGGAGTAACTTCGGGTGGTAAGTGCATAATCCGGGCATAGACGTCCAAAATGCCAGCAAAAAGAGCATGCTGAGTACCCTGACGTATGCTCCATCCATCATCAGCACGCCACCACCTTTCAGCGTCGCGTTCCATGGTATTGCGATATTCTGTATCGTCCCAATCAAAATCAAAGGGATTGCCATCGCCATCATCAGCGCAGATATAGTCAATTTCCTCATCTCCACGTCCAAAGTAGACAAATATGTTGCGCTTCATGATGCCCATGTTGTAGCAAATACGATAGGTTTGCAATACATCGCCAGTAAAATCAGCTCTGGATCTACGGTAACTATGAATTGTTTCTGAGTCATCCTTTACTTCTGCTTTATCAATGCAACCGTTAAATATAATTGCAAAGCGATGTGGTTTTTGGATAGTTTGGAGTAAGGGCGGAAGGATGAATTCTTTTTGTGGTTTATAGTCTTTTTTGATAAGCTGCTCGAAGATGATTTTTTGCGTTTGGAATAAAGGTATCTTATTCGCCTGACTACGTTTTTGGCCTTTTAGTGAGACGAAAGAACCATTTTTAATTTGCTGGGAGGGATCGAGTTGGAGCAAAATACCAGTAGGAGTGCTTGAGCGCTCAAATATTTGCCAATAATCATCTACCAGCATGGGGTAAGGTTCGGAAGTGTAGTAGCCTTCGAGAGTGAGGGAGGTGCCGTCTTCGATCTTCTTAAAGTCCAGCTCCCGCAAGCGGAAAGCTCCGGGGAGAGAAGCATGGACCGGTCCCAGGTAGCCTTGGGTGGGATGGCTTTCTTGCTCGTCTGCCGTGAAGCGGTAAAAGTGGAGCATGCCAGGGATGAGCTCCAGACGA
>CAZMFK010000229.1:0-2888 GCA_964565545.1 uncultured Caldisericota bacterium
AGAGATTAAGAGTAAGAAGGTGGATGCTTTCTAAGGCATCCACCTAATACTTCAAAAATTAAGGAGGAAGGTATGTATATATATTCTGGCCAAGCAGGATGGAACCGCAATTTTTATTCACATTTAACTAATGGCGAGATAGTTATTAAAGAAAAACATTCTCATAATTCCCCTGGTAAAAAAGAAAAATACACTTTATGCAATGGTGAATTAGTTGAAAGCGTTGAACACAGTTACAACAGAAAAACGCATACTATTTTTGGACAATTCCGCAAAACCTACTATAGAGGGAAACTAAGGAAAGAAGAATATTATGAAATAGATTGGAGAATAAAATGGAAAGGACTATTTTTTCGGGAAGTTAGTAAGAATCATATTTTAGAAAGATATGCATCAGGAGGCAGTATTTCCCGAGAGATAGTCTACTGGAAAAATGGAAAACTGATGTACAGCCTGGGTAAGGGAAATAAAAATATCCGGATATTCAACAAAGATGGTTCGTTATTAGCCTTGATATCCTTGGATAAAGGTCTATCCATGTACAGCGGAAGATATGGTTTGCACCTAAATCTAAAAGAAATTAAAAAACTGGAAATTACTTTTACAGGAGAATGGCATTACCAGTTGTATGATACTCAAGGGAATGTCAAATCCTGGTTAAAGGGTCAGGGCATGAGACCAGAAGAAGGAGTCAAAAACGGACGAAAATTGTACTTTCTTAGAGGGATCCAAGTTCCGAAAAAGGTAATTACTGGAAACCATGATGCCAGTTACATCTTGTCCTATCCCAATGCCACCATTCGCAGTGAAATGCTGAAAAGTTATGGTATAGATCGTATCGTTCAAGAATTACAAGGTGTAACCATCGAAAAAAGAGATGAATATGAATTAATCCAGTTTCCCATTCCCGGAGGGAGAGAGCCAGATAACCTTATGAAGGTTTTGAAGATGAGATGTCCCTCAACTAAGGTTTATTACACCTTAAGAATTCCGCCAGAATGCCAAAATATCCACGAGGCTATTAATTGGATCTATGGATTTAATTTGAATGAGATACGGAATGAAAAACAGGAAGTAGAAATCCTTGCTGCAACTTAAGTTGGACCATTTTCTGGTCTATATTAAATCTAAAACATTTGGATAAATAGGAGGTGCGTAATGATTAAATTGACTGGTAATGTCAGTCGGAAAGTTCCGATTCCTGGAACAGAGTATTCTTCACAATCTTTTAGTGCTGGAATGGAGATAGAAGTGGGTAATGATGCTTCAATAGATGAGGTGCATGGGAAATTTAAAGAGATGTATGCTGTTCTGGAGGAGGCCATTAAAGCACAACTGATGTCTAATGGTGTATGTCTATCAGGTGACAATAATTCCAATAATCTGGAAAGCAATCCATATCAGAGAGAAAATATGATTACCCCAAACCAGAAGAGATTGATTGAAAAGCTGGTAAAAGAGCAGCAAATATTTGGCAAAGAAAGATTACGGCTTCTAGGGATTACAAGCAAAGAAGAAGCTAAAAAAGAAATCAAAGATCTTCTGGCTAAGGGAAATAGAAGGTGGTGATGGTTATTTTGAAAAATAATCCTTTAGACTATATCACTTCAACCATGGTTATTTCCTATGATTGCCCCAGGAAATACTACTATGAATATATTGAAGGTTGGAAGTTAGTTAAACCCTCAGCAAATCTTGTATTTGGCAGTGTCCTGCATGAAAGCATTGCTACAGAGTTTTTGAATGGTAGAAAGGCAACAGAGGTCTTTTTGGAAAAATGGGGCAAGGCGGGAGAGTTAACTTATTCCAGAGCTGATAGTCATGAATCTCTGAGAAAAATTGGTATTGCATTGATTGAAAAAGTACAGAGGACGGAAATTTATCAAAGAGTGATAGCAGTAGAAAAAGCATTCCAGACCGAACTGCCGGACGGCACAATCTTTAAGGGCAAGGTAGACCTGGTTTATGATAATGGCAAAGAAGAGGCTCTCCTGGACTGGAAAACCTCAAGCAGTTTATTCCTGGATCACCGGCCGGACCTTGATGATCAGTTGACCGCTTACAGTATGCTTTCCGGAATTTCAAAGGTAGCCTATGGCCTGCTTTTAAAAAAGAAAAATCCTGAAATAAGATTTTATTATGCACAAAGAACCTATCAGGATTATCTTGACTATCAGTTTAAGGTGATGAAGGTAGTAGCAGATATAGAGGCAGGATTCTTTTTCAAGAAAACTTCCCTCTATTGTGGATTCTGTCCTTTCACCCCACTTTGCCGTAATCAAAAAGAAAAAATTAATACAGAACTGAAAAGGGTTCCAGTGGAAGACAGGTATGCAGGAATAGAATGTGAAGAAGTGGCCATTTGTTTGGCATAAATTATTCTCCTCGATTAAAACACACCTTTTTTGGTAAATCATTGTTATAAAATTTCGAGGAAGAAACCTTTTTTAAAGGAGATCAAAATGTATAAACCCAAAATACCTGAGGATATAATTGAAAAGCTCTATCGCCTGAGGGAAAAATTGGCCAAGAGGGGAATCAGAAAACCCATTACCGTTTTGGTTAGGGAAGCGATTGAGGAGTACTTAAGAAAATTAAGAGAAAGCTAAAATCATTTAAAGCTAAATGACTTTTGAGCCAATGTCTATCTTTGCATTGGCTCTTTTTCTTTGGGGCTGAAGAAAATGATGGATGTTTTAATTAAATTGGCATTTGCCTTGGTAATTTGCTAAAATTAAAAAATAAACAAAAAACAAAGTAAAATTGATTTCTACAAAATTTATCTCAATATATTACCAGAATGTTAATTTCAAAATATAAATGTCATTTAGTGGCAATTGAAAGAAATTAATATGAAAAACTTTATTACCAACAGCAATTATGTAAGG
>CAZMFK010000230.1:0-2872 GCA_964565545.1 uncultured Caldisericota bacterium
CACCGCCACTTTCCATGGTAGGTTTGATTACGAAGCTTTCTTCGACAGAACATCTTTGGATGACTTCGTTTGTTGTGATCTGATTAAAATTTTCATCATAAAAAACACCACTCATATTTTTAGCTATTGTTTGAGGTCTCTTAATTTCTGGAAACAAAACACTCAAAAAGGCTTTGTCTGAATACGCCTTTACCACCTCTAAATTGTTAAAATGGGGTTCAATATCACAGTAGTATATATTCTCCGGTATATACCTGGCATCCTGGATCCCATTTCTTGATGAATACCACTGATGCCAATTGATGTTGATCCTTTGTTTATAATCCCCCCAATAATTTCTGATCTCATTTTTATAATTCGGATCAATATTATCAATCTTTGGATCGAGTAAGCCCTTAATTTTTCGTTTATATTTTGATGATAGAAAAAAATTAAAGAAATAATTTTCAATTTGCCTATAGCCGATATAATTCCTTTTCATTGAAACGCTCCATGATGTCAGAGGTGATAACCACGAAATAATTATATTCGATGCGGATTAGCTGTTTTCATGAATCCATTTCTTGAACACTTCGCATAGGATTAGGTCATGATACCAGACTCGGCATGGTTGGAATGTAAAATTACCGTTTTCATAGATGTATTTACCAGGTGTGCCATCCACAATTGTTTGTTGGGATGTTCTAATTCGGTTAAAAATCGCAATTTCAATCACATAAAGCTGCCCATCTATGCTGCTTCTTAGCATATCAATCGATAGGTAGGGGGTATTGACTAGCTTCTCTTTTATTGACTTGGCAAAATATAAGGCATCCTGTGGAATAGGTTTATACACGAACAATCCTGCCCCTGATGCTCGAAAATCGCCTTTTGGAATTTCGCGGTAATATCCAAAATAATTATTTCCGATGATTGTTACCCTGAGGTCATAGCCCTCGTTGGGAACAAGCTCTTGAAAAAGCACGTAATTTTTCTGGCGTAGATAAGTTGACGCGTGAACTTTATGTCCAGCGCCAAAGACTTGGTTGCAGAAACGAATAGCTTGGGCTTTGGTCTTCAGCAATATCACGCCCTCCGAGCCTGAATTCGTGGCCTCCTTAGATACGATCGGATAACTACAATTTTCGAGAAATTGTAAAGTCTCTTCTTTCGAGAAACTTGAGAAGGTTTTTATGGATCGTATATCGTGTTTTTCAAATAACCAATGCTGCCTGACTTTGTCTTCAAAAAACCAAAGTGCACTCGAAGATGGAAAACAAAAGACGTTATGTTCATTTTCCAAGAATTCAATTTTAGATTTTGCTTCCCACTGGTCAGCAAAGGTTGATAAAGTGTGCCATATGATCAAATCGTATTTTTTTGCTTGCGAAATAAAATCAGAGCGGTGGACGTCGTAAAACTCATGGGGAATCTTATTATGCTTTAGGAAACGCTCATATTTAGGCCATGATGCATAGCGATGTATTCTTTCCTGTACCAACCCGACATATGGTTTGTTAATATTTTCTGGCCAATCAAAAGTAATTGGCGCAGCTGATTCAAGTTCTTCCTCTGGAAGCAGCTTTTTTTCAGGGATAAATACCTTTAAGAATTTTCGAATCCTTTGACGATGATCAACGAGTGTGATAAATTTTATGATTTTTGAACGTAATAACTTGATTGATAATTTGTTCATTGAAGGTTTTTTCATTGCAATGATGTGTGAAGAAATTTATAGCAATGGTTTTTCATGTTTGGGTATTCTTCATTCTAATAATTGAGGACAATCATTGCCTGATTATTTTATTCCCGACCGAATTTAAAGTAAAAATGTCAATAGATCTTTAAGATCCTCTTGATTTGTTTATACCTTTCATAAAGTCGATAAGAACCCAGAAGGTTGAAAACCTGATATTCAAGTTTTTTATTGAATTTAAGTCTCGAGTAAACTTCATCGAAGTTTTGAACTTCTTTATTCGAAAGCAATAATCGATTAACAGTTAGAGAGTTTATTTTTTTATTGATTAGTGTGTGATAACGTTGGTTTGTAAAATCATCGAAGGCATCGTATAATCGCAAGATTTTATCAATGTTCATTATTCGGCGTTCAGTGTGCTTAACATTATTTTGTGTCCATGACCCGGGTACACTGTAACGGTAAACTGATGTCACCTTATCAAGATATTGGATTTTTCCGTGTAGCATAGACAACAAAGGAACTGTTACATCCCAAAGGTATGTGCATAAAAACCAATCTGGCACAGGATCAAAAACCGACCTTCTGGCCATAACGGGAACCATATCCACCAGCCGACCACCTTGCAGAATCACATCTTTTTCAGTGCAAACGCTATCATGCTTTCGATACCGTTTGAAGCGATTCTTTTTATTGTTTTGAGAATAAAAATGCTCGGTTGCTGTAAAACACATTGAAAAACGCGGGTGAGCTTCCAAGAATTCAACTTGATCACTTAATTTATTAGGATCAATCCAATAGTCATCCGCTTCTAAAAACGCAATGTATTTACCTTTAGCCTTTGGAAAAATGTTTTTTGAGATAATTTCAATGCCCTGAGAAAATTGATTTTCCGTTTGAAGGATTGGGGTGATCATTTCTGGGTACTTATGGGCATATTCTGTAATGATTTGAGGCGTTTGATCTTGGGAGGCATCATCATGGACGATGATCTCGTATGGAAAATCAACTTTTTGCATTAAACAGCCTTCAATCGCATCTCGAATGAACGTTTCTGCATTATAAGCGACTAAGCTGATACTGACTAATGGCGTTTGCATAAAAGACCTCTCAATTTTGTAATAATCTCATTCAAGAAATTTAAAATGATCGATTGAAATTCGCTGAGCTCGGGAGATTTTCTGATCCAATTCATGA
>CAZMFK010000231.1:0-2046 GCA_964565545.1 uncultured Caldisericota bacterium
ACAAATGCACGAGATTCTCCAGGTATTTCAAGCCAAAGGTGTAAATCAAATAAAATGGATATACCAACCTTTTCGAAAATTTAACAGCTCATTAGCTGATTTGCTCAATCAAGAATCGCGTAGAGGAATATCTATCATAGGTTCACATCTGGACATTGTAGATGTATCGTGCAACTCATATTTAGCTAAAAGTTATTCTTCAGAAGGTGAAATTAAGATCATCACTATTTTTTCTAAACTTTGTGAATTTGAGACTATTGAAAAAAAGACTCGAATCACGCCTATTTTGCTATTGGATGATCTTTCGTCTGAATTGGATGAAGAAAATCTTAAAAAAATGCTTGAATTCATAAAGGAAAAAAATCAGGTAATCCTTTCTTCTTTGGTTGATCTTCCTGTTCATGCAATAGAAAAAATCTATCTAAAAAAGGATCTTGAAAAGATATGCAACAATTAGACAACCTGATCGATCATTTAACTCGAAAACGCAGATGGAGCATAAGCGCTGAAATGGTTTTCATCATTAGGCATTATTCAGAAATAGTGGGACCCAATCTGAACAAGCATACTTCTTTAAAATGGATTAAAAAAGGTGTTGCTTGTATCCATTGCCGAAATGCCATGTGGAGCTATGCATTAAAAAACATGGAGCAACAGCTTATTGAAAAAATGAATTCTTCCATTGGATATGAGGCAATAAAACGTCTAATCATAAGGATAGGAAATATTTCAACGATCTCTTTAAAAGAGACTCCTATTATTGAGCTAACCCATGAAGAATTAGCATGGATTGAACTGCTTGCATCAAAAGCACCATCAAAAATTAAAGAACAATTTCGTTCTTTTTTGGTTTCATACAAAGAATTACAGCATCAATGAAGACGAAATATCTTATAATCATTGTCTTGTTTGTTGCATCAGGGTATTTTATTTTTCAGGATTATTTTCTAAGTTCTCATGCAGGAAAAGGCATTAGCGTTCAGAGCCCTGGTGAGCTTTTCTTTATATCTCATGAGGATTCTTTTGAATACGTCAAACTTGCCATTTCTCCTGATTATGATTTAAGCCATTATAATATTGTACGAGATTCCATGCTTTCGCATGATAAAGTTGTATTGGTTGATGAGTTTTTTTTTCGAGGCAAAGCACTTTCCAGAATAAACGATGATGTCTTTGATTTGCATATCACTGCAAGATTTTTTAATAATTCGGACATGCTTATTTTTGTTAAGTGCTCCACTGAGAAACTGATGGAAGAAACCATGAATTTGGAATTTCACTTCCCTTTGAGAGCTTTTGAAAATACACATCTTTGGTCATTAAATTATGAATCACTTTTAAAACCAACTGAAATGAGTGATATGATTTCTTTTATGGATCAAACCTCCCTTCATGAGCAAGCTTTGGTTTACCCTTCCACGTTGCATTATATTGAATGGGTTTCTGAATACCAACAAGTTAATGGAAGCTTGTTAATAGGTCCTGGAGCAGTGTTTCATAATAAAGCAATCAATTTGCGTGAGTTGCAATCATCTGAACTTAATCCTGTGCTTGAGCTTAATAAAGCTGAGTTGTGGATGAAAGTCAGCATACCTGTTAAACTTACACAAAATCAGTACCAGGAAAACTGGATGATGTATAGTTTTCGACAATTGCTCGACTATCGTCAGGAAGAAACGAGCAGCAGCATGCTTGCAGCTGATTTTAATATGAGAAAAAAGCTTTCAACTGATGGCATATACCATATTGCCCACTCTGAACACTATGCAGGTGCTTCAGACGAAACTTACGATTATTATTACAATTATGCTTCCTGGGAAGGCCAACGCTTTATGAGTCTTTACCAGAAATACCCTGAACAAAGGTTTTTTTATAATTTTTTTATCAATATGGTCTATACCACTGTGAAGGCAGTTAACCGATATGGCGTATGGATATCTGATGTTCGAAGCCAGTACCTGTGGAATACATTTCAGATCCCGGAAGGTTATATTGATACTCGCTATAGCACTGATGCAGGCTTTTTTCTCCTTAGGGCTTACAATG
>CAZMFK010000231.1:2056-2870 GCA_964565545.1 uncultured Caldisericota bacterium
GAACACCAAATACCTGATGCAATTTCTGCAGGTATGAGGATTGGAGATTTTCTGGTTGAGAAAATGCAACAAAAAGATGGCATCATAACAGGCGAAAATGGCTTTTTTTATTTTGATTATTATCACCCTTCCGGAAAATATACCACCCACGCTTCATTAAATCATATTCTCATGGAGCTAAACTATCTATTTGAATTGTATTTATCAACTTATAAATCTAATTATCTGGATGCAGCAGAAAAAATTATGACAGGGATTCACGAAACTGGAAAATCCTGGATAAGAGACCAGGAATGGGGAAGATGGCGGTATGATTTATGGTATGCTGTAATATCTGACGAAGAAAAAGGTTTGGATTTTGTTTTGGTGGATTATACAAAAACGCTGACTTATTATGATTTGTTAAGAACTCAAGAGCTAATACAAACGGTATATAATCGTAACGATCCTATCATTAGTGATTTTATTGCATCCAAGCGAAAATGGTTCCTTAGGGAAGGCATTGTTCCTATAAAATAAGTCAAGAATTGTTCTGAGAAAATTGAGTGGTATAAAGCTGATAATAAAAGCCCTTTTTCTCTAAAAGCTTCTGGTGATTACCTTCTTCGATTATGTGCCCATGATCAATCACAAAAATACGATCACTGTTGATAATGGTTGAAAGCCGATGAGCAATAGCTATCGAGGTTCTCCCTTGCATTAGTTTCTCAATCCCTTGCTGGATGAGTTTTTCTGTTTGTGTGTCTACGCTGGAAGTGGCTTCATCAAGCAGGAGAATTTTTGGTTTTGATACCAGAGCACGGGCAATTTCAAC
>CAZMFK010000232.1:0-2840 GCA_964565545.1 uncultured Caldisericota bacterium
GAAGGATAATATTTACGACATGTTTATTATTACTGAAACCTATATTGTTGAGCTTAATAAAGGGAGCACTCAATTGGTTCAGGAAACGAAACCGGTCATACTATCCATCCCCACTAATAAAGCCAGTGCCAGCAATGCGCGTATGATGCTCAGCGACCTTATACGCAAAGCAATTGGCATTGATTTGTTATCTCGCGAGAAAGGAGCAGAATAAATGGCTCAAGGAAAAATAGTCAGCATTTCCGGCCCTCTTGTTATAGCGGATGATTTGCCCGATGCAAAAATGTATGAAGTTGTCCGCATTGGACATGAAAAATTGTTTGGCGAAATTATAGAAATGCATGGTCAACAGGTGTTTATTCAGTGTTATGAAGAAACCTTGGGATTAAAGCCGGGGGAACCGGTTTATCTGGAGGGATTCCCCCTATCAGTTCAACTGGGACCCGGGCTTATATCTTCTATATATGATGGAGTTCAGCGACCATTAGAGTTGATTTTTGATACTTATGGCTCTTTTATTGCTCGGGGCATAGATGTTTCGCCGTTATCTCCTGACAAGATCTGGGATTTTGTACCATTGAAAAAAGTTGGAGATAAAGTAAAAGCTGGGGATAAAATAGGATATGTTCAAGAAACTCCCTCATTAAAACATTTTATTATGGTTCCTCCAGGTCGTGGGGGGCAGATTAACAAAATTGAAACAAAAGAAGCTCGAATAAGGGATGTTATTGCTGAAATAACTTATGATGATGGCAAAGCTCATGAATTAACCATGGTGCAGACCTGGCCAGTCAGAAAAAAAAGACCCAACCAGCGCAAGATTGTGCCGGATAGGCCTTTAATAACAGGACAGCGAGTAGTGGATATGTTTTTTCCCGTGGCTGAAGGCGGGACTGCTTGCGTACCTGGCCCATTTGGAAGCGGAAAGACGGTTATACAGCATCAATTGGCGAAATGGGCGGATGCAGACATTATCGTTTATGTTGGATGTGGCGAGCGTGGAAATGAAATGACCGATGTCCTGATGGAGTTTCCTCATTTAAAAGATCCAAAAACAGGTCGATCTCTGATGGAGCGTACAGTACTGATTGCCAATACTTCCAATATGCCTGTTGCTGCAAGGGAAGCGAGTGTTTTTTCAGGAATCACTATTGCGGAGTACTTCCGGGATATGGGCTATAAAGTAGCATTGATGGCTGACTCTACTTCTCGCTGGGCGGAAGCCATGCGAGAGATATCAGGCAGGCTCGAAGAAATGCCTGGAGAAGAAGGATATCCCGCATATCTGTCTTCTCGAATTGCTTCCTTTTATGAACGAGCCGGGAAAGTTCATACCCTTGGTGAGGAAGTTGCCAGTTTAAGTGTTATTGGTGCTGTCTCTCCTCCAGGAGGAGACCTTTCGGAACCCGTAGTGCAATCAACTCTGAGAGTGGTCAAAGTGTTTTGGTCTTTGGAAGCTACCCTTGCCTATGCCAGACACTTTCCAGCTATCCACTGGTTGAACAGTTATTCATTGTATCAACGTCTCGCTGATCAATATTTCGAAAAGGAAGTTCACGCCAAATGGCCTAAAAATCGTGAAATGGCAATGAGTATTCTTCAAAAAGAATCAGAGTTACAGGAAATCGTAAGACTGGTAGGCACCGATGCCCTTTCAGAGCATGAAAAATTAGTTCTACTAACAGCAAAATCCATTAAAGAAGATTTTTTACATCAAAATGCTTTTGATGAAGTAGATACTTATACTAGTCCTCAAAAACAATTCTATTTACTCAATAATATCATCCTTCTTCATGTCATGGCAGAAGCGATGATTGAAAAAGGCCTAATCATCTACGAGCTTGAGAAATTTCCTGTCAGGGAGAAAATTGGGCGTGTCAAATACATACCTGAAGATCGAATAGACGAGTGCAACCTTGAAAAAATCCTGCAGGAAGCCTTTCAGAATTGGGAGAAACAACACAAGGAGAATGCCGGATGATAAAAGAATACAAAACCTTATGCGATATTGCTGGTCCTATCATCGTTGCTGACGGAATCGAAGAATGTAGCTTTGGGGAACTGGTTGAAATCATACTTCCTGATGGATCTGTTCGTAAGGGCGAGGTGCTGGAAGCCAAGGCGGATAGAGCTTTGGTTCAGATGTATGAAGGTACGGAAGACTTGAATATGCGCAGTACCAGAATCCGTTTTACAGGCAAACCGGTCGAAGTTAAGCTTTCACCCGATATTATCGGTAGGATTTTTAACGGTTTTGGGGAACCTATTGATCAAGGTGGACCAATCATCGCTGAAACTTCCAAATCTATTTTAGGAGATCCCATTAATCCGTATGCCCGAGATTATCCTTCAGAGTTTATTCAGACAGGTATCTCTGCTATTGATGGCCTAAACACTTTGGTCCGAGGACAGAAGTTGCCTATTTTTTCAGGAGCTGGCCTACCCCACAATGATTTAGCGCTTCAAATAGCACGACAAGCCAAGGTTTTAGGAAAGCAGGATCGTTTTGCTGTTGTCTTTGGCGCAATTGGAGTCACTTTTGAAGAATCCAATCAGTTTATTGAGTCTCTAAGGGAATCTGGGGCTCTGGAGCGTTCGGTTTTGTTTATCAATCTGGCGTCCGACCCCGTTATAGAACGTATCAGTGTGCCACGCTTTGTTATGACTACTGCTGAGTATCTTGCTTTTAACCTGGATATTCATGTTTTGGTTATTCTAACTGACATTACCAACTATTGTGAGGCTTTGCGCGAAGTTGCAGCGGCAAGAAAAGAAATCCCTGGCCGAAGAGGATATCCAGGATATATGTATACCAATCTGGCTACGATCTATGAGCGTTG
>CAZMFK010000233.1:0-2827 GCA_964565545.1 uncultured Caldisericota bacterium
CTTCGATTAATTCCTATACTGGAATATAATTCAATGCAATCTGAAAATTATAAGATTTGGGATTCAGTAACTCAAAAATCTCCATTAGTCACCATAAATATAATAAATTATCCATAGAAATCAAGGAAATTACCATAATTCTGAGAAAATATTGGAAAAATCGGACAAATTGACCAGCTAAAATCGTTTTAAAGTGACCAGGCAAATCGGAGCAAACTGACCAGCTAAATCGGTCCAAAGTGACCACCCTATTCCGGAGTAAATTGACCACCCTTTAAAAGTAATTCATTTTCATGTTATCAAAGCCATACTTTAGCGCATTTTTTAATTAAAATGCTGCAAGATGGCCAATAAAATGATCGACATGAGTAAAGTAAGAAAAGTACTTCAATTACAATTTAAAGGAAAAAGCAAATCGTTTATAAGCAAGTATTTATCGCTATCAAGGAATACCGTTAAAAAGTATATAGCCTTGAGCACTATGCTTAACATGGATGAACAAGCTGTCAGAGATAAGTCTGACGCTGAGTTGGAAAACATCTTTAGCAAAGAGATCATCCCCAGTATTCCCTCACGCTTACAAGCTTTGTATGAGTTCTTTCCCAGCGTTGAGCGCAAGCTAAAAAAGCCCAATATTACTATGCTTTACATGTGGGGAGAATACATTGAAAAGCATCCGGATGGCTATCAAAAGACACAGTTTCAGGAGCACTATAAACGCTGGAGCAAGAAAGTTAATCCGGTTATGCATATGAACCATAAAGCAGGCGATAAGATGTTTGTTGACTATGCAGGGAAGATGCTACAGATCACTAATAAAGAGACCGGAGAGATTATAGGCGTGCAATTTTTTGTAGCCATCCTGGGAGCAAGTCAATACACCTATGCAGAAGCATCAATGAGCCAGAAGAAGGAAGACTTCATCGCATCAGTAGAAAATGCCATGCACTACTTTAAAGGCGTTCCTGCAGCTGTAGTTCCCGACAACCTACGCTCAGCAGTTACTAAAAGCAACCGGTTCGAACCCAAAATTAATGAGACATTCCAGGATTTTGCCGAACACTATGGAACTACCGTTATACCGGCCCGGGTCTATAAACCAAGAGATAAGTCTCTGGCCGAGGGGGCAGTAAAGATACTTTACCGAAGGATATATCCTGCTTTGAGCGGGAAAGTGTTTTATTCCTTAAAGCAGCTTAATCAGGCCATACATGAAGAGCTTTCCAAACATAATCAGGCTAAGCTAACAGGCCGTCCATGCTCACGTTTGCAACTTTTTAGAGAAATCGAGCAAGCAGAATTGGGAGCCTTGCCTGTAGAACGATATGAGATAAAACATATGGTGCTGGCAACCGTTATGAAGATATCACATGTATTGCTCAATGTTGATAAGCACTACTACAGTGTCCCATACCAGTATATTCGTAAAAAGGTCAGGATCTTTTATACTTCTAACCGGGTAGAGATCTACTACAACTACAATCGTATTGCTACCCATCAACGCAGTTTTAAGCCTTATAACTACACAACTGTAAAAGAGCATATGGCCAGCACACATCAATTTTTGACTGAATGGTCGCCGCAATACTTTATTGACTGGGGGAACAATATTGATAGTCAGGTTGGCGATTTTATCACCAACCTGATTAAAGCAAAACCCCACCCGGAGCAAGCATATAAGAGCTGTATCGGTGTATTGTCGATGGCAAAGAAAGTTGGTAATCAGCGTCTGATTAATGCCTGCCGGCGTGCCCTGGAATATCAGATATTTAACTATAAGATCGTACAGAATATACTGGAGAAAAATCTGGATGAATATGTTGATGACAGCGGTCAGCAACATAAACTTCCGGAGCACAAGAATATTCGAGGTGATAAATATTATAAATAAACCAATAAAGCCATGAATGAAGTAACATTAACCAGAATGAAGAACATGAAAATGTTTGGGATGCACAGTGCATTCAAAACGGCGGTGGAAACCGGAAAAATGGATGATTACGGTTTAGATGAGTTCATTTCCATGCTCATTGATGCCGAGTGGGATGATAAAACCAACCGTCGCATTGAGAGAGCAATCAAAAATGCCCGCTTTCACTACAAAGCCTCTCTTGAGGACGTCATCTTCGATGAATCACGTAATATTGAACGCAATAAACTGCTGAGATTAGCCGAGTGCACATATATTACAAATAACCAGAACGTGCTGATCACTGGCAGCACCGGAACGGGTAAAAGCTATATAGCTACAGCACTTGGCTACCAGGCTTGTATACAGGGCTTCAGGGCTAACTACTATAACACGACCAAGCTGTTCTCCAAACTAAAAATTGCTAAAGCAGACGGATCATACCTGAAGGAATTATTAAAGATCCAACGCCAACAGTTGATCATCCTGGATGACTTTGGATTGCAAACACTTGACAGCCAGAACAGGATCGCATTATTGGAGATCATCGAAGACCGGAACAACAGAGGGTCCGTAATTATTACCTCTCAAATCCCTGTACAAGGATGGTATGACATCATAGGTGAAAAAACAATCGCGGATGCAATATTGGACCGACTTATTCATCAAGCTCACAGAGTTGAGTTAGCCGGAGAATCAATGAGACGAAAAGGAAAAATGATAAATCAGGAAAATTGATTAAATTTGTTTAACACGATGACTGAAAATGGAGTTCTTTTTTTGATGGTTTGGATGGGGTGGTCACTTTAGTCCGATTTAGGTGGTCAATTTAAATCGGAATTGGGTGGTCAGTATGCCCGATTTTTCCAATTAAACCGCACAACGCGTTATATTTATACAAATCAAATTATTAAGGCA
>CAZMFK010000234.1:0-2814 GCA_964565545.1 uncultured Caldisericota bacterium
CATAATGTTTCCCTTGAGCGTTGCATGATGGAGGAGCTATTACAAAACCACCGTTGGCTCGAAAATCTGAACCAGGTATAAGCCCAGCATTGTTTCCAATTTCTACATCAGGACACTTGAAATAAATATGACTACCACCTCGAGGAGTGTTTACAGTTGGAGTGATATACGCATCATCTTGTAAGAGATAAGGCATAATATTTTCTCTACCAATTTCACTATCAATATCTATGACACAGATCCCTGATATTGCACCTGTAACTATTCCAATATTGGCATCAGGGTTCTTTTCATACCAACCTTGCACTTCTTCTGGAGTAGCCCTGCGATGTTGAAATTCTTTCCATTCTAACAATGGTTTTTTATCTCTCCCACATGGAATGATTGAGAAACCTTTCTGCAAATATGCCATTGCATGTTCTATCATTGTATCTCCTTTTTATATATTATATATTGCATTTATATGTATTGTATTTATATATGTATTAAATACATAGTAGTAGTGTGGAAAATGTGGAAAACTTTTAAACATTTCAGTATTCATGCAAGTTTGAGCCCTTTTTTGCCTGTGGAAAACTTTTTAAGCTGTGAAAAGTTGTGAAAAGTTTGTGAATAGTGGTGAGAGGTTGTGAGAAGCTGTGAGTTTTTTGGAGACCTAAAACCTTCAAACCACGTAAAACTGTACTTTTGATTTTTCAACAGGCTATTCATAAAGAAACTCAATTCCAAATTTATTCTCATACACAAATTCGTTATATTTTACACCAGCATTATTTAGTGATGCAAGGAAATCTCCAATAGGTAGAATTACATTCCCATCTTCATTGACTTCCATTAATACGGAATTGTTGAGATTATACTCATCTGTCAAGACAGGTTTACATGGCGGTCTTCTGGATAATCCCCCACACTTTTTTCGATAGTATTCCCGCATATAGTTAGCTCGGTGCTCTTTTGTTCTTTGTCTATAAGCCCTCTGGTATGCTCTGCGTTTCTCTTCTTTGGTCATGATTTATCTCCTTTTCTGTAAATTGTAACTCAACTTTGCATTTCGGACAATAATATTTATCAACTTCTGGGTAATAATTAACCAAATAATCTTGTAAACATTCAGGGCAATATGCTTTATAAGTCATTCCCCACCCCATTTAACAACAAATCAGTAACCAATATAAGCTCATCTTCATTTAGTTTTTCTTTTCCAAGCTCTCGACCTATCTTCTCTTCAATTTTTTTGATGAAGTCCCTGAACAGTTCAGGGGTGATATCATGCTCATCATCAACCTGGAAGAATTGCTGTAAAATAGCTGGTCTGCGTTCTATCAACCCAACTGACTTTATTAAAGCATAAACTAATCCTGCTTGTTTACCACTAATAGTGGTATATTCTTTGACTTCAGTAACATGACCTACACTATCAGTTAACTCATCGGAAGTATATAACATCCCATCAAACTCCACAGGGAAAGCTAATCGAAAACCTTGTGCCACTGCTACTTTTTTAAGCATAGTTTTTGGTTTAGTAGCCCATAAGGATTTGCCTGAATTATACTCACTCATGTAAACCTCATGGATAAATGGCTTTTCCCAGGACTTTCGATAAATTGTCAAGATACCTTTTAGATCATCGTCTTCTGGTTCGATTCTAAATTCCCAGCCATTCAAGTCTTTGGTTTCTTCTGCACGTTTTAAATAAACTTCGTAGCCAGTTACAATCTTCATTTCTTGCCCGTACGGGATAGCATATATCTCACGCTTAAATGGGTTCAGATTATGAAGTATCGCTAACTGTTTAAATAAAGACTTTTGTTGTTCGGTTAGCTTTGTACCTGTGGAAAATAAAAACTCATCGATAACTTTTGAATCCACTTTGACAATATCAGTCATTGATATCCTCCTGAATCATTTTGATAGTTTTTTCGCTAATAAAAAATTGCTGACCTGCTAAAATGTCAATCTTAGCAATAACGTCAAAAACAAGCCCTCGAACGTTTAGCGAATCCGCCAAAGGATAGTAATGCTTTAAAATACAATAAGCAAGCTCGGTTGGACCTTGACCTTGATAGCCACACTCAAAGCCCTGTGAAAACTCGCCTGTGTAATTGAGATACTTCCCCTCTGGCATCACGATTGCAAACACGCCTGACGCTGTTCTTTGTACAAAAACTCCTTTGTCCATTACACCTCTCCTTTCTTTTTTTCGATAGCTTCATAAACATTCCTCAACTCTTCTAAATTGCCAAACTCATTCATGATATCCATCAGTGTATCTTGCCACTGCTCGTATATTCTTTTCAACATGATTTTTTCAACTTCTGCATCTATCTCTTTTTGCCATTCATTCACCTTGCACCTCCTGTTAGTATTGATAGAAAATCATCAGGATAATCCTCGCAAACAAAATGAGGATCACCAACAGGAAACCAATCTCGGATATAATCGGTCATTTCTTGTTCAGTCATTTATTTCCTCCAATACCTTGTCTTTCCATAATAATTCGTGCATACATAATGACCGCACCCGCCAATTAGTGGTGTCTTGCTTGACCCATTTATTAAATGATGAAGTACCCTCTATCCCTAAGTTCAATGTATTGGTCAAGAAAAGCACTAATAACTCTTGCAGGAAAATCACACAAAATCCAGTCATTATTTACCCATTTTACGCAATATGCTAATTTTTCTTCAGTCTCTTTTCCAACTGTTTCATTCGTCAGTATTGCGTATCTATCGAACCCGATTTGCTCCACACAAAAAAGCTGTTTTGCCATTTCTTTGTCTCCTTTAAAAAGTAATATACCAATATAATAATAAA
>CAZMFK010000235.1:0-2779 GCA_964565545.1 uncultured Caldisericota bacterium
TGGTCTATAAACTTTGTATTGGTTCCATTATTAATCATTGCCCAGACCCTCCTGCTTTTTCGCAACAACCTTTATCCCTGGTGGGACATATGTTTTCCTGTTGATGTACTGAATGCCATTTTTACTCGAAGCTTCCCTTACTTCCAGAATTTTTTCCTTTCTTTCAGATTATTTTTTGACCACAGTTCTGATAAAAGTAAGTTTTCTATAATAGGCAAAATACTGCTTGGCCTTCTAGCATCCATCCCTTTACTATTTGTCATCATTGGGCTTCTTAGATCAGCTGATATCGTTTTTGATCATTATTTCCTGCTATATTTAAAAAACATTAACTTTATTGAATGGTTTTTCAGGTTTTTTATAATTCTTATCGTTAGCTCCTTTGCATTCAGCTTTATGTGGAGTTTTCATATCTCCAAAAGAAATCTTCAAAACGACTTACAAGTGACTAATTTGTCTGCCTATCCCTTTTTGGATCCAACGGTGTATATGACAGTGCTTTTCATGATCAATCTGGTTTATCTGGCTTTTGGGATTATTCAGTTTACTTATTTATTTGGAGCTTTTAACAATGGGTTGCCAGAAGGCATGACCTATTCCATGTATGCCCGTGAGGGTTTCTTCCAGCTAATATTTGTGACTATCATCAATTTTATTCTTGTCATTTTTGGTATTAAATTTCTAATCCTTCGATCAAAAAAGCTAGCTTTGCTTAATAAAATCGTACTCAGTCTTACTTTCATTTTTACAGGCATACTTTTATATTCTGCTCATTTGAGGATGCTGCTATACGAAGAGGTCTACAGCTATACCTATTTGAGGGTTTTAACTCATAGCTTTATCTTCTTTCTGGCTATACTACTGGTGATTATTTTTTTCAAAATCTGGTCCCAGCGCATCGCTTTGCTAAAAAGCTTTATTCTTATAGGCCTTCTGGCTTACATTGGCATCAACTATTTTAATATCGATGCTTTTATCGCTGAAAAAAACCTGGCCAGATCGTTAAAAATTGAAAATAATTATTATGATGCGTATTATTTAAATCAGTTATCCTATGACGCAATCCCTATCATTTTGTCTTTTTATCAAAAACATCAAATTCCAGAAGATCTTTATCAAATGTTGCTTGATAAAAGAAGTAGCTTTGCAAAAGATAAACGCGATTGGCGCTCGTTCAACCTTTCCGTATATAATGCTAAAAATGCACTTTTTGATATCTTCCCCTCCAAGCCTTAAACGGTCAGAGGGACGGGGTTATTGACACATTTTCATTTTGGTGCACAATAGTAGGCAGGAGGTAATTCTATGCCAAGAAAACCTAGAGAGCGAAGCGAAAGCGGAATATACCATATTATCTTGCGAGGAATCAATCGCCGTCAGGTTTTTTTTGACGAAGAAGATAATCTAAAATTCTTACAAGCTTTAAGGGATTATAAAGAGATTTGTGCATATCAATTGTTCGCTTATTGCATCATGGGAAATCACCTGCATCTGCTCCTCAAAGTGGAGGGTGAACCCCTGGAACAGATTATGCGGCGGATATGCGGGAGTTTTGTATATTGGTACAATCGCAAATACAATCGCATCGGACAACTTTTTCAGGATCGTTTTCGGAGTGAGCCAGTAGAAGATGACAGTTATTTTTTCACGGTATTGCGTTACATCCACCGTAATCCAATTGCAGCTGGATTGTCAAAAGATTTAAAAAAGTATCCCTGGTCAAGTTTTAAGGCTTATCTTCACTCTACTCCCGATCAGAAGATTTTTCTTGATACTGCCATAGTATTGAAAATGTTTGATAAAGATACCGCCAAAGCTATTAAAGCATTTACTAGCTTCCACCAAAAGTCGAATACAGATTCTTGCCTCGAGATAGAGGACACCCACCGTATCAATGACCTGAAAGCCAAGGAAATAATTCGCACAGCTTTGCGTGAGTATAAAAAAACAGATATAAAAAAACTGGACCGTCATCAACGAGATTTGATCTTAAATCAGCTTAAAAATCAGCATAAACTTTCTATCCGTCAAATTGAGCGATTAACTGATTTGAGTCGAGGTATTATTCAAAAAGCCTGAAACACTGATTTTTTCAGCGTTAAAAGTTGTCAATAACCCCGTCCCCGTGACACTTGATATTTGGGGGATTTGGTATATATAAGTTTATTTATGGATGCATTTTTAAATGAATTTGTGATACTGTTTTTGATTTTGTTCGCTGGCTACACATTGGGTAAGATATCTTATAAAGGTTTTTCACTGGGCAGTTCAGGGGTGTTGATCATATCACTTTTCTTTGGATATCTTGGTTTTCACCTATCTTCGGTGATTATGGACATTGGCATTATTTTATATGTATATGCCATTGGCATGATGGTTGGTCCGAGGCTTTTTCGATCGTTTCGCAAAAAAGGTTGGAAGTTTATTTTTCTTGGCGTTGGAGGACCTTTGATTGGAGCATTTGTGATTTTAGGCGGAGTGATTTTGCTTAAATTACCGATGGAGTTTTCAATTGGCTTATACTCCGGCGCTCTTACCTCTACCCCGGCTCTTGCCAAAGCCTTGGACGTTCTCTCCCGATTTGCTCCCGATAAAATGGCAAAAGTATCAAGTAGTTACAGCATCGTATATCCCTTTTCCATGCTTATTGTAGTACTTATTAATCAGTTGTTGCCGAAAATTATACATCGCAACTTAAAACAGGAGGCCCAGGACTTCAAATCCTTTGAAGAATCAGATTTTCACTCTCTGGAAATCAAGCATTTTCGAGTATGCAATC
>CAZMFK010000236.1:0-1040 GCA_964565545.1 uncultured Caldisericota bacterium
AAAATGGCAGCCTCGTTTAACAAATTTTCCAGGTCTGCGCCGGTAAATCCTGCAGTTCTTCGAGCGATGACCGTCAGGTTTACGGTGCTATCCAGAGGTTTGTTGGTCGCATGAATTTTCAGGATTTCTTCTCGCTCCACGCTATTGGGCATATCCACTACAATCTGTCGGTCAAACCTCCCCGGACGAAGCAGGGCGGGGTCAAGCACATCAGGCCGATTGGTGGCAGCGATAATGATGATGCCAACATGGGGATCAAAACCGTCCATTTCAACCAGAAGCTGATTCAAGGTTTGTTCGCGCTCGTCATGTCCTCCACCCAGGCCAGCTCCTCGTTGACGACCTACCGCATCGATTTCATCCACAAATATCAGGGCAGGTGCAAATTTTTTCGCCTGAGCAAAAAGGTCGCGTACCCGGGAAGCCCCTACGCCTACAAACATTTCAACAAATTCAGATCCGGATACGGTAAAAAAGGGCACTTTGGCTTCTCCAGAGATAGCTTTGGCCATAAGGGTCTTGCCACAACCAGGAGGGCCTACCAGCAGGACGCCCTTGGGTACTTTTGCTCCCATTTTAGTGAAACGTTTGGGCTCTTTCAAAAAATCCACGATTTCCAGCATCTCCTCTTTGGCTTCGTGCAGACCTGCGACGTCTTTGAAAGAAATTTTGGGGCCTTCGGACATAAACAAACGAGCTGTACTTTTTCCAAAATTAAAGACCTGTCCTCCAGCAGAGGATTGCATCGTTCTACTCAATAGAAACCAGAAGAAAAGGATAATCAGGATAGTTGATCCTATGCTGATGACATGACCCCAGATATTGGATGCGGGAGCCACAATTTCCATGGGAATCTTTTTTTCACGAAGATGGGCCACGACTTCATTGCGGATATCGGGATAGATAATAACAGCGTAAGCCTTGCCATCCGAGAGCTCTCCCGTGATGCGATTTTCTTCTATTTTTGCGCTTTGAATCTGGCTGCTTTCGATATAGGCGATGAATTCATGATATTTCAGGTTTTGAGGTCCCCGATTGGT
>CAZMFK010000236.1:1050-2769 GCA_964565545.1 uncultured Caldisericota bacterium
GGCAAAACATTGACTGAGGGCTTTTTTTTATTGTTTTTTTTCTTATTTTGCGTGGGACTCATGAGGACTCTCCTTTAATGTGATTCCGATGCTTCTTCCAGATAAGCGATAAAAGGAAGGTTTCGATAGTTTTCCCCAGCATCCATGCCATATCCGACAACAAAACGATTGGGGACGGTAAAGCCAATATAATCAGCTTGGATATCCACTTCGCGTCGAGAAGGCTTGTCAAGCATGCTGCATATTTTAACGGAACTTGCTCCACGAGCAAACATGATTTTTTTCAAGTGGGCAACTGTATATCCTGAATCCATAATATCCTCGACTAAAACAACCGGCTGTTGGTGGACATCAATTTGGATATCTCTGGTAATTTGGACATTACCAGTGCTTTTTGTATTCATCCCATAGCTTGAAGTTTGGACAAAATCAATGGTTACAGGAAATGGAGCTAAAGCCCTCATCAAGTCAGCTAAAAAGACAAAAGCGCCTTTGAGCACCCCAATCAACACAAGCTGGGTGCAATGGCTATGGTCCTTCATAATCTGACGGGCCAGTTCGATCGCTTTTTCTTTCAATTCATTTTCCTCGATCAGCAACTGGAGGCCTTTAGGGCACTTTTTATCAGTCCCGGACATTTTTATCTTCCTCATCATTCTTTTTAAAATATACCCAATTTTGTCGGGTCCAAATTTTCATGGACTTATCATTATACCTGAATTGCACCGATTGGTGAATTCCCTGGCATATACTAAAAATAGTAGGGTAATAAAAATGCCGGGTATGTCCCATGACCTGCTGCCTTGCTTCTCGAATCAGCCTTAACTGATAGGCATGGTGCAGCTTCAGGTAAAGCGGTCGTCGCACTCGCAGCCATCCGTTTTTCGAAAGCTGATTATCCCATAATGGCGGAAAAAGAAGCTTTTTAATGGAATCTGAAATCAAATCCTGCTCCAGGGCTACCAGATCCTTGAAGCGGAAAAAGGCAGAGGAAACCTGAGGATTGATTTCTTCCATCAGCGGAATAATCTGGTTTCGTAAAATATTTCGGCTATAACGTTGTGTAAAATTGGAAGTATCAGTGCGATAATCCTGTCCTTCCTGTTCAAGATAAGCTAAAATAGCTGTTTTGGAAAAGGGCACCAAGGGTCGAAGGATTCGACGATCAGGGTCAAAAAATGGCATAAGGTGTGAAATTTTCTCAGGACTTGTCCCCCGAATCATATTAAATAACAAAGTTTCCAGCACATCATCCTGAGTATGGCCTACCGCCAGAGTATCCATTCCAAAGGACTCCATGAGCTGATTGAAAAAATCATAACGGATGTGACGGGCTTTTTCTTCAGTGCCAGTGCCTGGAGTTAATTCCCAATCCTTGGTCAAAACCTGATGAAGGTGCAGGGGTACTTTAAGCTTTTCGCAAAGCTTTTTAACAAAGGCTTCATCCAAATTTGAATCTTCACCCCTGAGGCCAAAATTGACATGAGCTGCAGAAAGACAAAGGGAGTTGCAGCAGCAGTAATCAACCAACAAATGCAACAAAGCTACCGAATCAGGACCACCACTGATACCAAGCAGAATAGATTGAATTTGATGGATTTTAATGACATGGAGTAAAGGTTCATAAAAAGACCGCTTGAGGGATTTCATTAAAGATTGTCCCATGGCGGCACAGGGATTTGAACCCCGGACACTACGGGTATGAGCCGTATGCTCTGA
>CAZMFK010000237.1:0-2747 GCA_964565545.1 uncultured Caldisericota bacterium
AGCAAGCAAGAAATCTCATCAATAAAGGGTAAAAAGTTGTCAACAACCCCGTCCCCGCGGCAATAAAATGGGTTCTTGAATGCGGAGACGGCTTGCCTACAATACTAAGGGATGAAAAAACAAAAAGAGTTTCAGCAAAAGGATAGAGCTTTGCTTTCTTTTGATGAGGTCATGGATTTGTTTAAGCAGGCTATTGCCAATCAAAGCTTACGATATTCGGTATGGAGAAATAAGGGCTATGACAGGTCAAATCGCATTACTGTCCACTATTTTTTATGGAAAAATGAAGCCGCTTATCAAATCAGCGAATACAAGCATAATGCTGTATTTCATACCAATTGCCGTCCAGAGCAACTTCATGAACATATGCTCAAGTTTCGTTCCGAAGGATTTCATCCTGTGATGGCCAGAAAATTTGATGAGGAAATTACTTTCAACCCTCAACAAAAAGGTTTTTTGTTGAGCGCAAGATCCTGTGTTTATAACAAAGATTCCTTCAGCCATGACAGAAAAAAAAACTATCTCATGCCAGAAGGCGTTCCCTCTCCTTCATTGATTGCTCTGGGCATCATGAATGAAGAAGGCAGGGTCCTGGCTTCTTCCAGGGACAAATTTGTCCAGGTGAACCGTTTCCTGGAGATGATCAGCGATCTTTTGTCTTCAACACCGAACAGCCCCATGGAAATAGTTGATTTTGGATGCGGGAAGGCTTATTTGAGTTTTGCCCTCTACGAGTGGCTTGCTATTCACCAAGACAGGCAGGTTAGCATCAAGGGGGTGGATATCCAGCAGGAATTGATGAGGAAAAACCAGGAACTGGCTGATTCCCTTGGTTTTAAGGGCATCTCTTTCCATGTTGGCGATATCCAAAGTTTTCCATGCTCTCCGGTGGATATGGTGATATGTCTTCATGCCTGCGATACAGCCACGGATGATGCTATCTTACAGGGAGTGAAGATGAATGCCCAATGGATACTGGCTGCCCCCTGTTGTCAGCACGATCTTTACGATCAATGCAAGACGCCAGGCCTGAAATTTATCTGGAAGCATGGGATTTTGAAAGAAAGACTGTCTTCTCTTCTCACGGATGCTTTTCGAACGCTCTACCTTGAAGCAATGGGATATGCTGTTCAGGTGGTGGAGTTTGTGGATTCAAGGCATAGCCCCAAAAACATACTCCTTCGGGCTACTAAAAGCAAGGCAGGATTCCAAGAAAAAAAGTGGAAAGAGCTATTGGATCAAGCCCATCAAATGGAATTAAAGCCCTATATTCTGGAAAAAGCCCTCCAGGAATATGGCTAAGCCATTATCAACAAGCTTATAGCCATTAATATCATGCCGAACAGGAGTCCGTAAATGGAGCTGTGGTGAAAGCCGTATTCTCTTGAAGTGGGCAATAATTCATCCAGGGATATAAATACCATGATGCCTGCCACTGAAGCAAATATTATGCCAAAAAGCGTATCTGAAAGAAAAGGATAAAGAATTAAGAAACCAATGACTGCTCCCAGTGGCTCAGCCAGTCCCGAAAGAAAGGAATAGGCAAAAGCTTTTTTTCGACTGCCGGTAGCATAGTAAATAGGCACGGATACAGCGATTCCCTCTGGAATGTTGTGAATAGCTACAGCAACAGCAACGGCTATTCCCAGTCCAGGATCTTGGATAGCTGCAATAAAAGTTGCGAGTCCTTCTGGAAAATTGTGTATGGCGATTGCTAAAGCAGTAAAGATCCCCAAGCGGTGTAATTTGGATTTATCCGAGGGAATAGTTTTCAATTCTTCTATTTTTCTTGGCTCATGGGGGTTTTCATAAGAGGGTATTAGTTTGTCTATTAATGCAATCAAGATAAATCCTGCAAAAAAAGAAGCTGCAGTTAGCCACATTCCAGGTATTTTCCCCAAAGATTCTACCAAGGCCTCCTGGGCTTTTGGATAAATTTCAATCATGGATACAAAAATCATCACGCCTGCAGAAAATCCCAAAGACCATGAAAGGAATGCTCGATGGGTTTTCTTAGCCATCAAAGCAATCAAGCTACCAAATCCGGTAGCTAAGCCTGCAAACAGAGTTAAGAAGAAGGGTATCAAGTACTGGCTCATTTCATTTTCCTTTCTTTATTAATTACTTTTATAATATTATATCTTTGTGATTTCCTGGAAAGAAGATATTTAATATATTCAATGATTTTTTATACTTCTCAAAGTATAATATCAACGTTCATTATTTTTTGGCAAGGGAGGCATTTGGTGGATCGAAAAAAGGTGCCGGAAATTTATGGCAACCTTCGGAAACATCTTATTGAAGTTCCACCAGTGATCAATAACTGCAGTGGGATACGTATTTTTGGAAAACGCATTAAATCTCTACTTTTTTCTACCGATGTCGCTATTATTCGCAATTCCAATGCAGATGCAGTTATTGCTGTATATCCTTTTACTCCCCAGCCTGCCATTACCCATTCGATTATGATGGCTGCAGATGTTCCTGTTTTTTGTGGCGTTGGAGGAGGGGTAACCAAAGGGCAAAGAGTGATTAATCTTGCTCTGGATGCGGAGTTTCAGGGCGCCATCGGAATAGTTGTCAATGCTCCCACTTCTAATGAGGTGATTGCTCAACTAAAACAAACTGTTGATATACCCATTGTAGTCACTGTGGTATCTTTGAAAACTGATTTTCAGGCACGAATTGATGCCGGTACAACGATGTCAGGAGTTTAATGGGGTGCCGAAACAGTAAAAAGTGTTGTA
>CAZMFK010000238.1:0-2745 GCA_964565545.1 uncultured Caldisericota bacterium
GATAAAAAAAGCTCTTTCAAACGACGCACCCCGGCTAAAGGAACTTTGTTACGAACTACAAATTTTAGAGAGCCGGAACGAGATGCTCAAAGCAGAGCTAGATGAGGCTCCTGAAGAAAGTTGGGCCTGGCAACAACAAAATGAGTTCGATAAGGCGCGAGCAGGAATTTCAATGATAGAGCAAAATATTTCAAAGATTGAAAGTGAAATCATCAATATCAAGTCGGAAATTGTTAAAACGGAACAGAAACATAACGGCATTGTAAACAACCTGGGCAAATTTTTCGCCCAACAAAAGAGCACCGACCTGGCCCAACGAGCACAGGGCACCTTGGGCACCTATAAGGATTTACTTCGAAGAAACAAGATTACCCAGTTGGAAGAATCATTTATAAAGACCTTCATGGGGCTGTGCAGGAAGGAACATTTTATTAAAAGAATCAATATCAACCCCGAAGACTTTTCGACCACAATTGAGAATCCAAACGGGCGAACTCTTACCCTAGACCAACTATCAGCAGCAGAGCGGCAACTCTACGCCTACTCGCTTATTGGCGGAATTCATGAAGCAAGTGGACTTCCATTGCCCTTGATAATCGATACCCCTATCGCCAGGTTCGACAAAATCCACGGAGGCAGGTTAATCAAGGACTTCTTCCCAAAGGTTAGCAATCAGGTAATTCTTTTTGCAACCGATGAAGAGAAATCAAAGTTTGAGAAATATGGAGGTTTTGAATCCACTGCTTTCTCTTACCTTCTAACTTTCAATGAAGAAGAGGGAAAAACCCATGTGTGTCTATCGAATGAGGAGGAACAATAAGATGCCCTTGGAAAACGGAATAATCCTGAACAAAGATGGGGAGCTTTTTAGAAAACTGGAACTTCTTCGACGAGAAAACGAACTTGGGTTGGATCGGAATATTATCTGCCGGCTGGGCTTTCTGAAATCCCTGGATGAACCCGGAATCCCTAGCTGGGAGGAGTACATGAACAGCTTTTCGAAGGAATCTGGTTCACTTTCTTTCCAAATCAAGAAAGATGTTCTTTTTGGGGAATTTTATACTCTATATGTTGCCCTTCTCAAACAACGCATATCAGAAGAAACCATTGGAGAGGTCACACCTGAAATAATAGATCAAATGGGCAAGGCCCACATAGCAAGAGGTATCCTAAGGTGTATTCCGAGCAGGCTAAAACAATTATGTGAACTATCAAAATTACTGGATTAATGCTTTTTGTTGGAGGAATCCCTTCAACTCAAGTGCTTTAATGAAATTAGATCGATATCTTATAAGCTTTCATTCACCCGATTAACAACATTTAAAAAAACTGACTCACAGTATTCGTTCTTCCAATAATATTTGCAATCGTAACTTCTGGGAGCAGTACAACGAGTGTCAGAAACTAATGAAAACCTTTTCTTAAAAAGATCTAGTCTAGCAATTGTCTTATTATGAAGACAGTCTTCAAGGTATTGGGTCATTCTTAATTGATCTGAATCCTTGACTTCCCTAAAGATTCGATCACAAAAGCATGAAATACAAACTATTTTAGGGTTATTCTCAATAAAGGGATTCCTTTCTTGTTTCTTCAATTTTTCACTTAATGAACCTCCTCTAGAAAAGTGTTGACCCCACCTAATAATTGGTAATTTTTGTGTTTCTCCAATGTAAAGAAAATTTTCGATTACAATGACGTAAATATATGGACCAATGAAGGTACCAATATTTTTAGAAATTATCATGATTTTATTCAATTAAATCTCTGTTTTTTGAGCACCATGTTTCTAAGTTGGTAGAAAACAGTTTTTTAAATTTATCAATCACTTTTTCAATATTAGAAGCATCGACATCCGTAAGATTCTGTTTTGTCAAACCTTCTGAAACAGCACATGCCCAAAAAAGTCCTTCAATAGCCTGCTTTACACTATTTGATTTATCTAGCCTAGAAATAATGTCAATATAAAAAGAGTGATTTTTGTTAAGCGTAGCAAAAATTCCATATTTAGTATGTTGTCCATAATCCCAAACATACTTGGCAGGAACTCGATCACCATATCTAACTCTTTCGAAAATATACTCTACCGTTTCGGCCGACCCTTTTTCTTGTTCAATCTCCTTTTGCTCTTTTATTGTTTCTTCTTCAATAAGACTTTTCCTTTTTGACATTTCTGCTATATCGACAAGGCCACTTTCAAGGTCTGGATCTTCCTCATACATATCCTGATTTTGTATATTAAAATCCTCTCCTTCTGCTCCTTGAAGACTGTCCCACAATTTTGAACAACAAGCAAAAGCATCCTCTGAATATTTGATTGGGTTTCTGGAAAGCCTTGTTAGTATTTCAACAACTTCTTCAGGAATGGTTATTCTTTGTTTTGATACATCAATGTTGAATAGTTCATCGTGACTTGAATCCAAATAAACAGCAGCCCTGAAACCCAGTAAATCTCTGGCTACCATTCCACTGATCGAGTCACCCCACCTAATGAGCCTCCCGTTCCGGAAAATAAAAAAACCTTTGTTTTCTTTGTTTACTTGATATCGTTGAATATTTTTTCGATCTTCATCAGAAAAAAACCTATATGTGGACATCCTTGCTTGGGGAAATATCACTATCTCCATCTTCGCTAAATTAGAATTCGCAGAAAAAGATATGTCCTCTTCGTATACCTTCACCGGGGTTTTGCAATCATAGGTTTCTGCAGAAAACTCATCTTGAGATTCTTCTCTAAAAAGAATATCT
>CAZMFK010000239.1:0-1482 GCA_964565545.1 uncultured Caldisericota bacterium
GTTTTTGGTTGCCGAAAGCCAGACCCTGTTCCTACCCCTTTACCAAAAGATTACATTGAGATTCCCGAATACGTGACCTCGCCAGATAGGATTGAATACTGGCACAGACAAGTGGGGTCAAGATGGGTATCAGATAAAGAGATATTTGGTTATGAAGACTATCGAGTAACTCCAATTGAGTTTACTTTAAGTGAAGTTCCTGACGTAAATAAACCTGGAGCGATAATCAAGAAAATTCCCTTTCGTGACGATTGCGATGGGTTTGCTAATTTCAACCCCTATGTAGCCTATGCAGCTTTAGGGTATGACTGTTATGTGGTTTTTATCCTGAACTTGGGTAATATCCATAATGCTCATGCGATTAGCTACGGATGGGAAGAGGCTGAAAAATTGAATTGCCACGTTTGGGATAACCAGTACTATGCAGGAAAATGGTCGAACATTCAAGCTTATATCTCTGCTCAATACCCGAATTGGATTATCTATCATCACGTGACGTTACAGGAAGAATTAACCGAATTGTTCAAGAAAGGGCATTTGGAATATGCGTCGGTTGAGCCGAAAAGTAGAAAACTCCCTAAAAAACAGATAGTTTGTGAAAATGGCTTTTGTGAATTGAGGTAAAAAATGGATCTTAATCTTACTTTGTTTAAATTTAATTTTGGTGGGAAAAAGCGGAAGGTTGTAAAGACTATAAACAATCCCCAACAGGATAAAAATCTAATTTCTGCAATCAAAACCAAATTAGAAAAAACCCTTCCAAAAGATAAGAAAAGAAAATTAGATGATTTTACCGAACCTTTTGTTTATAAAATAGAAATTTATAATAACGGAACAATGGTTTGTTTTGCCCAATCTAACGACAAAAAAGCAAATATTCAGATAAAACTTGAGCCTTACGAATATGCAAATTTTTAATTTTTGATAGAGGGTGACATCGTGGCTGATGAAAAAAGGGGCGGAATTTTTACTAACGGCGAACAGGATGAGAAAATTTTTGCTCTTTTTCAGAAATTGGCAGTTCAAAATGAAAGATTAAGAATAACGAACGACAGATTAGAAAAGGTTTGTGATTGCTTAGAAACCCAAGAAAGAAGAATGCAAAAGCTTGAAAAAGAAGTTGCTCGCCATGGTGTCTATATTGGATTGGTTGCAATGGGAATAGGAATTTTAATTACCCAGTTCATTAACAAGGTTTGGGCTATTGTAGGCAGGTGATTCACATCATAACTCTTGTTGTTCTTGCAATTATCATCATCGCTATCTATTTTGCTTTTCGACCCAGAAAGGAGGATGAGGAAGAAAGTCAACAGGACAAAAAGGTTAACGTGGAAAACGTTAGAACCCATTTTAAATTCATCAGTGAAATTGAAACCATATTTACTGTGGTTGAAGCGTATTTGGAAACCTACAAAAATACCTTGAAACAATACCCCTTACTGGTCAATCCGTATGCTTTTATGTTAGCGGTGCGAATGTGCG
>CAZMFK010000239.1:1492-2069 GCA_964565545.1 uncultured Caldisericota bacterium
TAGAAAGGGAAGGGAATTTGGAGTATTGGCGCAAGGGGCAATCGATACTGATTTGCGAACCCAAGCTGAATGGACGATGTCAACATTGATAAAAGATACCAAAAGATGGCATACTGATACCCTTGCCAATGGGAAAAAGAAAAGCGATTATCCAGGATTTATTTTTTATTTCGGGGATAAATGGTGTCCAATAGGGGCTGATAATGACCCTAATAATTTAAACAAATACTGGCTCCCTAACTTTCAGAAATTCTACAGTTTATTTAAGCCATGAACGATATTTTTGACTTTGACGATGAAGAAGAATATCAAACCTACGATGAACCGCCATTAGTCTTTTTTCCAAAGCGAACCAGGAAGAAGAAAAAGGATCGGCTTTATCCACAGATGATCCAACTATTCGAGATGGCAAAAGAACCGGATATTTTAGAACTCCCCGATGAAATGTATTTCTGCTTTTTTGAGGATATTGTGCTGAACTAATGTTAAAACGCTTATTTTTAGATCTGCTTATTGTTTCCTGTTTGAAAGATGTCATTGTCCCCATTGACGAATTTGACCGAGAACTCACTATAAA
>CAZMFK010000239.1:2079-2744 GCA_964565545.1 uncultured Caldisericota bacterium
GGCAAACTCTATGACACCTTTCCAGAAAAACCCTGTTCCAAAGAAGAATATCTGCAAAAGATAGATAAATGGCTGAATTTCTACCGAAAGCTTGTTGATTTCGTTTGGTATCTCTCGCCTGATCTCATGCACTCTTTAACCTGGGCGGTTGTAAAAACCCAACAAAAAGCCTGGATGGAAGTTGTTAACTGGCTGATGAGGTGGGCGGAGGAAACCAAAGAAGAAATACAGGAAAAGGTTAATTATTATTCCAAAGAATATAACGGAAAAGTTTTAGAGGCTCTCATTCAGAAAGACTATGAAGTTTACATCAACAGCTATAACGAATATTGGGAGAGGAAGAAAAAGGAGGCTGTGGATGATCTAATGCAAGGTCAAGGCGATGATAATGAACCGGATGGAAGTTTTCCCTACTGGATAGATGAAGACGGTTGGCATTATAAAGGAGGTAAAAAATGAACTGGGGTGAAACCTTACAAAATTTAATACTCACCATTGTTCCGGTTATCGTGGCATTTTTGATCAACAAATACCTGAAAACCGAGGAAGAAAAAACGAAATTTCTGGCACGCCTTAAAGCCGGAGTACAATTTGCTGATGAGGCGATCTATTTTGTTGAAGATGCCTTTCCAGATCTAAGCGGAGTAGATAAAGCCAAGAAGGCA
>CAZMFK010000240.1:0-2743 GCA_964565545.1 uncultured Caldisericota bacterium
TTCGTGTTATAAAAAGCGTTGATTCTTTCATGGATTACCTCCAGAAGTCAGTATTGGAAAAAGGGGGAAATCATTCATGAATATTGAGATTCGTAATGCTATTGTTCAATATATGGAAAAAGTAATTACTAATCAAGATGTAGTTATAGCGATGAGAGCGTCTGGGACTCCAGGAATTTTGACTCCATGTTTCATCCGAAACAAACAAGAGCTTAATAACATTGAAATAGGCTTTTTTGATCTTAATGCGCCTGCGGTTTACCTTAGCGAATTTTTTCAAAAAGAAAACAACTTGCTTCAACAAAAAGGTTTGATTTACATTATTACCAAGCCTTGTGATATCAAAGGAATCAATCAGATGATTTCAGATCATCAGGTGCCTGTCGAAAAAATTCGCCTCATCGTCTATGCATGTGAAGGTATTGCCGATATGCGAAAGTTAAAACAAGAAATCGGGCTGGAAAATGATTTCAAAGTAATAGACCTTCAAGAACAACAAATTACTGCTACCCTTTTGGATGGTAGTTTCAAGACTTTTCCAACCAATTCAGTAATTTCGAACCATTGCATTCATTGCAATGGACATTACTCCACTGGCTTGAATTACCATTTTGCAGGAGATGAAAAAACTTGGAAAAAGCTCCTTGCTTCTTTTCATGAATCCAAAGAAGATCCAATTCTCCAAGACCTTAAACAAGGTAAAGAATTGTTTGATCAGCTTAAAGAGGAGCTTTCCGCCTGTATCCGCTGCAATGCTTGCCGAAACATTTGTCCTGCTTGTTTTTGCTCTGACCGTTGTATTTTTGACCGGCCCAAAATGACGGTGGGCTTTTTAGATAAAGAAATTTCTCCTGAAGATAATATGCTTTTTCATATGATTCGTTTTTATCATGTAGCTCCAAACTGTACAGCATGTGGCGAATGCGAAAGAGTGTGCCCCCAGAGCATCCCTTTAAGCCATCTTTATCAGCACTTCCACCGCTTAATGGAAGAAACCTTCGAATTTTCAGCAGGTTCATCGGAAAGTCTTCGCCAGGCCTTACTGCAGTATAGGCTTGGAGAGGATTTGGTGTAGGGAGGAACTTAATGAAGACCTATCAAATCAAAAAAAATCAAATTCTCGAATTGTTAAGCCCTTACCTGGAAAGGGATTCGCAGCTTATTGCCCCGTCAGTCAATGCTTTGGGGGTGGTTGAGTTTATGCCTATCCATGATATTCAGGAAATTGTTTTTAATTCCCTGATACCAATTAAGCCTCCAAAGTCATATATTTTTCCTCCTTCTTCTGTCCTGGTTCAGTTTGATTCTCAAAATCCGGTAGAACTAAATGCAGAAAAAGATAAATTTATAGCCAGACAAGCTCTTTTTGGGCTTAAACCTTGCGATCTGGCTGCCATTGCCTATATGGACGATTTTTTCGGATCTAATATTACTGACACTCTTTATACGGAGCGTAGATCAAAAACCATGATCATTGGAATGGCTTGTGAAACTCCTTCCAATGCCTGCTTTTGTACTACTATGGATATTGATCCTGGATTTTCCACTGCAGTTGATATTTTTCTTGTTCCCTGTCCAGATGGCTACTTTGTTGAAGCGCTTAGCCAGAAAGGTCAGGAACATATTGACAATCTTAAGGTTTCCTGGGAAGAAGTTTCTGCAGAAATTGTTACCAAAGCGAAAAAAGTTATCAGTGAAGCTACAAGCTTAAAGTTGATAGATAAAATAGATTTGAGCAGAGAAAAAGGTAAGTTCAACCAAATTTACGAAGCTGACTTTTGGAAAAAGTATAGCGATACATGTATTGTTTGTGGTGCTTGCACCTTCGATTGTCCTACCTGCAGTTGTTTTGATGTCAGCGATAGTTTGAAGTCTTCTATCAAAGGCTGTCGATATAGAAGCTGGGATTCGTGCTCATTTAATGATTTTTCGCTTCATGCTTCGGGTCATAATCCCAGATCCAGCAAGTTGCATCGATTGCGTCAAAGGATCATGCATAAATATCAATATTCGGTTGAGAAGATGGATACCTGGTCGTGTACTGGATGCGGTCGATGCATCCGTGTTTGTCCTGTAGGCATCAACACTCGGTCCATTCTTAAAGATGCAAAGGAGGCTTTGGGTGAGCAAGATCGTTAATCCATACGAACCATTTTATGCTGATATCATTCAGACAAAAGAAGAAACCTGCATGATTAAAAGCTTTTTAATCGAAATGCCTGATGGCTTATCTTCTGAAAAAATTATGCCAGGTCAATTTTTTCAGCTTTCTTTGCCTGGTTATGGTGAAGCTCCCATTTCAGTTTCTGAAATTAATGAAAAAACACTATTATTTTGCATTGCCAATATGGGCGCTTTAACCAATAGATTCCATGGTCTTGGCAGTGGTGATAAAATAGGAATTCGTGGACCTTATGGCAATGGCTTTCCCATGACAGCCACCGCAAACACTAACTTAGTTTTGATTGCTGGTGGAATTGGATTGGTTCCCCTTCGTAGTGTTGTATCCTATTTCTTTGATCATCAGGATAGCTATAAAAACCTTGAAATTCTGTATGGCGCTAAATCATCCAAAGATATCATTTATCATGAAGATATCAAGCAATGGCGACACAAACCCAATACAATATTTAAAATTACCATTGATAAAATTGAAAAAGACTGGAATGGCAATACAGGTTTTGTTACCAGCTTTTTAAATCCATCTCATGCTGATCCAAGCGAAGTTTTATTTCATTTGGAT
>CAZMFK010000241.1:0-2698 GCA_964565545.1 uncultured Caldisericota bacterium
GACACACTACTCCAGAAAGTAGCGGACTGAACTTTTTCTATCCATTCCCGTTCTTTTGCAACAATGTTTACTGATAAAGGCAATTCGCTAGCCTTTTCAATAATGGCTTCCCTTAATATTTCAAATCTATCCCGATCATTTAAAAGCCTGGCTATTTGGGTTTCAATAATATCCAGCATGAAATGCATTGCTTTAAAATCGGTATGTGATAATACCCGCATGAGCTGCTTAATATGTATATCTAAATAATCAAGCTTCTCACCAGTCAAATTAATCCAAAAATTATCATCCATTACCTTTTCTAAATATTCTTGATTATCTAAGATAACGACAGAATGTTTTGGTAATTCTGAAAGATTTTTTCTGACAGCAATAATTGTTTTCTGAACTATTTCCTCTATGTTTTTCTTTTTAGATATTCTGAGTTTATTAATACGTGCCTCAAAAAGCCTAACCGGTAGTGGCGTTGTTGGTTTTGGTTCTTTTCCCTTTGGTGTCATATTAAAATAACTGAAATTTTCCCAGCAATCCATTATAAGAAAGTTTTCTTTTTTAGGGCACCAGGATTTTATATCATCCGGATCAAGCACCCTGGTTCCACGTCCAATCATCTGCCAGAATTTTGTATAAGAAAATACCGGTTTAGCAAAAACCAGATTCACTATCTCACGAATGTCAATACCGGTATCAAGCATATCAACACTAATAGCTATACGAGGCATGTCTTTGGTTTTAAAGCGATCAAGTATTCCTCCCTTGCCATGCACGCCTTTGACATCCGAAATAATCACTTCTGCCAGCTGTCCCTTGTATTCGGGATAAAGAGCATCAAAAACTTCACATAATCTATTTGCATGCTTTTTAGAAATTGCAAAAAATATAGTCTTTCCCGGTAGAACACCATTTGGATCTTTGATACATTCTTCCATAAATTCACGGACAATTACAGCATTCGTTCCCTTGTTTGTTACTTTTTTCTCCAGGTCTGTTCCTTCAAAGTTAATTTCATCAAGGTCTTCCCCTTCTTGGATTAACCTGTATTTTTCAGCATCAGCTATTGTTGAACTATTAATCCCTTCCTGTTGAAATTTTGTCCGTATTTTTAACACTTCAAAATCGGATAAATAAGGTGGTTTATTATTTATTGCTTCTTCATACGAGTAAGCAAATGTTGGAAGTTCATTTTCACATTCAAATAAATAAAAAGTATTGTGATCTATTGCATCAGTTGGTGTGGCGGTCAAACCAAGCTGCATAGCATCAAAATATTCAAAAATATTTTTATAGACATTATAGATAGAGCGATGGCTTTCGTCTGCAATAATCATATCAAAATAAAAGGGACTAACAGGACAATTTTCCTGTTGAATCAAATTCAGCATTGATGGGTAAGTCGCACAATATATTCTTCTATTGGGAACAAATTCAAATTCACCTGTTTTGGGCCATATGGGTGCATTGGGCAAATGTTGTTTAAAAGTTTCCAAAGCTTGTTCTTTAAGGGCAATACGATCAACAAGGAAAAGTACTTTTTGCACCCAGTTAGAACGCATTAATATATTAAGCAATCCTACACATGTCCTTGTTTTACCTGTTCCAGTTGCCATAACTAATAGAAATTTCCGATGTTTTTTCTCAATACTTTCAAGAATTGCACGAATTGCCTGGATTTGATAAGGACGTCCGGAAATTTTTGTATTTACTCTCTCACTGGAAAGAATTTTATTGTTTTCTCTTGAAAACTGCATTCTCTCCAAGTCTGCTATTGTGGGAAACCCAATTACTTTTCGAGGAGGATATCTTTCGGTATCCCAAAAGAATATTTCATAACCATTAGTGTAAAAGACAAAAGGCATCTGTCCACCATTGGATTGGAATATTTTTTCAGCATAGTTGCGAGCTTGTTCCTTACCAACTTCCGCATTGGTGGAAGTTTTTTTTGCTTCAACTATGGCAATGGGCTTATTTTCTTTTGAAAGGAGTGCATAATCAGCAAATAAATGTCCTTGATATTTTGATTCTTGTTCATTTGTAATGAATGGAGATTTTGTATAAATATCCAACTCTTGAGTGACTTGGGAGGAGTTTCTTACATCCCATCCTGCTAATTGTAATCGCTTGTCAATAATCTCTTTTCTAGTTTGCACTTCAGAAATGTACATTTAAAATTATCATCCTTAATAAATATTTTTAAATAATAATCGATAGCTAGGTGATTGAATAAAATTTGTCTGATATAGAGGGGGAAATAATAAATAGGAAACACTTAGCATCTCCCCAAACTTTTTTCTATCATACCAAATTAAAAAGACAAATTCCATAGAAAAACCTTATTTGGTATTTTACTGTATCGTTAATTCTTGACTACTTTTTGGCAGGAATTGCCTTAGAAATAATAATTATTTTTTCGTATCGCAGATAGCAGAGTTCAAATTAATAGTGGAAATACATACTGTGTAGATTTCTATAATAATTACAATAACTTTTTTTATTTTAGCAAATTAGAAATGTAAATTGCAAGAGATAAAATAGATACCCACGGGCAAGCCCGTGGTACTTTTAAACCATTCAAGCTTCGCTTGACCTAAATCCTGGCTTTCTTGGAATTGGACATACTTGATGATACTTTTCTCATCAATGCCTACAGTTGAGACAAAGTAACCTGGTGACCAGACGATATTCTCTTTCCAGTATACTT
>CAZMFK010000242.1:0-2689 GCA_964565545.1 uncultured Caldisericota bacterium
GATGGTCTCGAAAAACCATGGCAGCAATTACTGGAACTACTGGTGGTTTTGTTATTGCAGGCTTTTTATCTTATGGCACGGGATTATTGGCCAACCTGACTGGATTTAATAGTGAGGAAGCCAGTATGCTTCGTTATATTCCCCAAACGGTAAATTTTAATTTTCAAGGCATTCTTTTTGCGGGAATCATCATAGGAGCATTGGGTGCTATTATGGATGTAGCCATGTCAATCGCTTCATCAATGGACGAGTTGTATCAACATAATCCTTGCCTCGACTTTAAAAAACATATCCGTGCAGGTTTTAACATTGGGAAAGATATCATTGGTACCATGTCCAATACCCTTATATTAGCTTATGTTGGAAGCTCTATACCGCTTTTATTATTGTTTCTAGCCTATCAGACACCTTTTGCTCGAGTCATCAATCTTGACATCATTGCAACCGAAATTGTTAGAGCTGTAAGCGGTTCGATTGGATTGGCTGCGACTATACCTGTTACCGTTTTGGTTTCTGCCTTCCTTTGTACCAAGGTAGGTCGAAAAAAAAATTCTAATTCTTGAAAAGATAAAGCTGAATAGTAACAATTATCCTGCTTTTATATTAATTCTTAAGTATAAAAAATTTGATGAATAAACTTAGATAATGAAAATTAAGCGCAAAAGGAAAGTTTAGATATGGTGGATCATTGGAATGTTTCCATAAATAATCATAATTATGGATCCTATCCACGGAATGAAATAGTGGAATTAAGCAAAAATGTAAAGTTACGTCCCAATGATCTGATATGGAGCTTTGATGCCAAATATGCATGCAACTTTTTGGATGATTCCTGTTTCACGATAGATTTGAGTAACATCGAAGTGGAACATACTTTTGACTTTCGCAAAGAGGATTATTTGATTATGCTGCAGGACATTGTAGGGCTAGCAAAATACAGCTATGAATTAGAAAGGTATTCATGAAGTGTATCCTACTTTATTTAAAGCTCAGTTAGGCAATTGGGTTTTTGAGTTAAGTTCTTATCGCTTATTTATTATAATATCTTTGTTGTATTTGTTTTTCATCTCCTGGATTATGCTTAAACCCTTTTTCCCTTCCTGGAAGAGGCGTCTGATTGTATTACTCAGCGAAACGATTGTTTTCTTCCTTGGATCTCGATTGCTCTATGGCATCTTGTATCTTCCCGAAATTATCCAGGATCCAGCTCTTTTAATGCGCTTTCAATTGAGCAATTTTAGCTTGTATGGAGGCCTGGGCTTGTCATTTGCTCTTTGGTACTATTTTTCCAAAAGACTTAAAGTGTCTTTTTTTCGTATAACTGATGCGCTATCTCTGCATGTAGGAGTGACTCTTGCCTTAATGAAATTGGGATGTTACTTCAATGGCTGTTGTTATGGCACAATGACCAAGGTGCCATGGGGAATATCTTATCCTGTAGATGCAGGTCTTTACCCCTTGAACGAAAGTCTAAAATCGTTAGGCCTTTTTCCACCAAAGGTTCATCCCGCACAATTATATGAAGTAGGAGCAGCGTTGCTGGCTGGAGGGCTTGCCTGGATAATGCTACGAAAAAAGAACAAAGAAGGATTGGCTACCATTATCTTTGGCCTCGCATACACTTCACTTCGCTGGCTGATTTTCTATTTCCGGGCTTTTCCCCAAGCCAGCGATCTATCCAATTTTATTCGGGGACCTATCGTATACGGAGTCGCTATTACTTTTTTTTACCTTGCATTAATCCGCATCAAACAAAGCAAATAAACCAATGTAAACAAAATGGAACAATTCTTGTTGCATGCAAAATATTTTACACTTAATTATATCGTGGCATACTTTTCTTATGCAGGAGTTAATGCAAATGCCTTTTAAGATGATTATTATTGCCAATGATGAAGACTTGAAAAAAGCATATGCTATCCGCACTGAAGTATTTGTGCAAGAACAAAAGGTTCCCCTCGAGCTGGAAATGGACGCTGACGATCACCGAGCTATTCACATTCTTGGGAGTTTGGATGGTGAAGCAGTGGCCTGTGGAAGAATTGTCATGGACCAGGAGCATGCACACATCGGAAGAGTCGCAGTTAAAAAAGACCATCGTGGAAAAGGCTTGGGCAAGAAGTTGATGCTATACATGATAAAAGTATGCCAGGATCTAGGAGCCAGGGATATTATCTTGCATTCCCAAGTACAAGCGATACCTTTTTATGCATCCCTCGGATTTCAAGTTTACGGTGATACTTTTCCTGACGCTGGCATCGAGCATCGCGCTATGAAGATGGAGCTATGATATTAATGGGAGGATTTGGAGTTTGCTTCTTTATTCTTCCCTGATGATAATTTCTCCAATATCGAAGGCTGCGAAACTGTAGAGAGTCATCCCGCTTCCATAAACGTTGTGAGGTTCAAAAACCAGAACTAAATCATCCATTTGAAGTTCTTCATCCCAATGGTAATCTATTAAGAAGATCTCTTTATTTGTATTACGTCTTAGACTCCAGCTTTCGCAATTAATGCAGCCAAATCTTTCTCTTTGTAGCTTAATCCCATTTTGTTTCATAAAATAAAACGGTGGTGGATCTTGCAATTCGATCTTAAAACTACCCTCAGAATTTTCAGGTTCCATAAATTCATACTGAAGACGAATGATGAGTTTGAGTCCTGGAATTATCTTACTCTCATAGGGAAA
>CAZMFK010000243.1:0-2680 GCA_964565545.1 uncultured Caldisericota bacterium
CACCTGGCAAGAAGAGTGGATCAAGCGATGCCTGGACATAAGCTTGAACCCGAAATATGGCTTGGCAAAAAGGAAGTTTTTTACTACTACAGTTTTATCGATTTGGATAAAAACCCTAATATAGCTCTTTTGCGGAGATGCAGGACTGGTTTGTAAGGAGAAAAAATGAGAAACACAGCACAAAAAGCAATATGTTTTATTCTGGTGGTAGGTTTGATGAGTTGTTCTCATACCAGAGCCATTGGAAGAATTGACCAACAAGCAAATCCACCAGCTATTTCGTATCAGCTATCCTACCAGGCTGGCTATGTTGATGTGAATAACAGTTGGATTGGTGGGACAGAAACCATGAATATTGCGGAACATAAGGGTAAGCTATATGCAGGGGTTGGTTATTGGATGGACCTTCCCTATGGTAAGCCCAAGGGAGATGATCCATGGACTGGTTCGCAAGTATTGGTCAAGGATACCGATGAAACTCCCTGGAGGCTGGACGGTAATTTAGGGGAAAGTACTGGTCGTGCTGAAGCTCTTTTATCTGCAACTTTTGTAAGCGATAAAAATGGTAAATTGCTGGAGAAACCTGAAAATATTCTCATAACCAGTGCGCCTGATGCTTATCAGAAGGTTTTGTATGTTTGGTCAAGAGATGATAGCACTAAGCAGTGGGTAAAGATAAAAGTCACTGATGTTGAAAGAAGTGAAGGAGCCAGATCACTTGGAGCTCATATGGATAAAGCAACTAACATTAGCATGATTTTTGCAGGAACCAGTGGTGGTGAAATTTTCTCAGGCTATTATGATCCATCTGTTCCTGGTCGCCTGGTTTGGAATCCTAAGCCTGAACTGGTGGACAGAGATGGCAGAGCCATGGCCTTTACGGTAGCCAATGGAGAACTATACTGCTCTGTTGGAAGAACGCTTTATAAAAGGACTGACGGAATCAAGCCTGAATGGAAGTCAGTTTACCAGTGGACAACTCCCAAACCTTCCAAGAACTACAATAATACCATTATGCGAGGACTCACTACCATCCAAAATCCGAATGGTTCTGGAGAAATTATCCTGGCAGCGAGAGAAAATCCTGGGGTGATTGAGCGGATTGATCCGACTAAAAATCATGAAGTGACCGTGGAAATAAATGTTGCTGAGTACTTTTCTAAGTTATGGAACACAAAAAAACGTGGATGCTTAATGGCCTATAATGACATGGCGCCTTTTAATATTCCTGGAACGGATACAATCGTCCATTTAATCGGACTTCAGATGCACCATCCAGACAAATCCATCGATCTTAAGACGGGATTTTATATGGGTTCGTTGGCCTGATGGAACTTATACCCATGGAGAAGTAAGCGATCCGTCTCTTGCTTCACACCCTGAACCCCGAGCTATTCGATGTTTTCGGGAGTCTCCCTGGAAAGAAGGGGAAGTGTTTACGGGTGGATTTGACTGTAATGGCAAAAAGTCACACAACACCGCCTGGATGATGAAGGGAAAAGTCATTCAAGAAAATAGCGAAACAGAGCAAAAATATACTTCTTATGAAACGTTTCCAGATATTTCCTATTTAAAAACTGATTCTGATCCTAATCTCACAAGTTTGGATATTTATACACCCGATTTGAAAGCAAAACTACCAGTTTTGATTTGGATTCATGGGGGTGGCTGGGCAAGAGGTGACAAAAGCAGTGTGTTAAATTCTAAAGTTGACGTTCCCGCTGTTTTTTGTAAGAAAGGATATGTGCTTGTTTCCATTAATTATAGACTCACTCCCAAAGCTATATTCCCTACCCATGTACAGGATGTCGCTTCTGCTATCGCCTGGGTAAAAGGAAATATTAGTCAGTATGGGGGGGATCCGACCCGGCTTAATATATCAGGTCATTCTGCTGGAGCCCATCTTACGGCTCTGGTGGCAACGGATGCAAAATATATGGAAGCGAATGGTATGAAATTATCTGAGTTAAAGACAGCAATCCCGATAGATACAATAACATATGATATCACCAACTTGGCAAAACGTTTTGGTGGTTTCCTTCCGAGTATTTATGGAGATGTATTTACTCAAGATCCTGAAAAGTGGAAAGAAGCTTCGCCATCCCACCATGTAAAAAAAGACAGAGGGATTCCTCCCATGCTGATTTTTTATAGTGGAGGACAAAAAGCTTATGGCAATCCAAACAGAAAAACAGATGCAGAGGATTTTGCCAAAGTTCTTACTAATGCTTCTGTTGAAGGGGCAACTTACGGTGCCCAGGAGAAAACACATAGTGAAATTGCAGCAGCTCTGTCTGATCCGAACGATCATGTGACTATCACCATGTTAGCCTTTTTGAAAAAAAAGAATAATTAAGCATTGCTAAGTTTGTAAGTTTCAAACCTCATCCACTCTTTTACCGTGTTTTCATGGAGGTCCAGAGAGCCAGTCTGGCTGAAGTTTGATTAAAGGATAATCATAAATTTCTTGGAATAATTCATATTTGGAATATTATATTTTGAATATGATTTCAGGTTATTAAATCGTACCTAGCTTCAACTTGAATAATCCGTCCCATATGAGCCATCGTTCTGATTATATTGTGCAACCCTTCCGATGAACGGCTTGGGTTTGCCAGCGCTGGAAGGTATTGAGCCTTAAGGATGAACGTTTTGCTGACCTTAGCAAAACGTAGCAGTT
>CAZMFK010000244.1:0-2638 GCA_964565545.1 uncultured Caldisericota bacterium
TTCCAACTTACCTGGATGAGTTATATCATGCCCCCTATTTAATTTTGCTCCAAAGAAATCCATCTAACCCCAGAATCACCCTTTGATGAAAATTGATAGATAAGCCCATTCTCATGGATTGCTAAGAAATTTATATAATGATCTGCTTCGAGAGATGCTATGGTGTGCTATTGAATTTCTTTTCTAGTTTGAGCAAGGTTATGCACTTATTCTATAATTTAGATTTGACTTAGCCTGGCAGGGGTTTCAAGCAAAAATCAAGCTATGGGATCCGTATCAGGTCAGCAACGGGATTTTAACTCTGCTACAAGCCAGAACAAAGAAGTGACTTGATCGGGGTGTCTGATGTTCTAAAAAAGCATAAAAAAAAGTTATTGATCTGTTTTTGAAGATGCCCCAGCGTCTGTGGAGCTAATCACTGCACCGCCCAACAGTCGGTCATCATCATAGAGCACAACGGATTGCCCTTTGGTAATGGCAAACTGAGGAGAGTCAAAGGTGATTTTGAGATGATGGCCCACATATTCAGAGATACAATCCTGCTCAGGGCTGGCATAACGGATTTTGGCTTTGGCCCTTGTTTTGCGCTCAAGTTCTCCGGGGATCATTGAATGAACATCACTGCCCCATAATCCCTGATGATAAACTGCACATTTTTCGCCAACCACCACCTGATTCTTTTCTGCTCTGAGCTCTACCACATACAAAGGATGGGGAGCAGCGATGCCCAGACCCTGCCGCTGGCCGATGGTATAGCGGTGAATACCCTTGTGCCTGCCCAGTATCTTGCCCTGAAGGTCCACGATGTCTCCTTCGTTATCGCTAATGAGTGAATGGTAGTCGCTGGAGATAAAACACAAATCAACGCTTTCACCCTCAAACTTTAATTCAGGCAATACCTGGCTGGCAATGGACCTTATTTCATCCTTGAGATATTCGCCAGCGGGGAAGCATAGGCGAGAAAGCTGCTGCTGGTTTAATGTATAAAGTACATAGGATTGATCTTTCACCGGATCCCTTCCCTTTCGTAGGAAGTGTCCCCGATCATCATGGTCCATGCGAACATAATGACCGGTAGCCATATGGGAAGCATCCAGCGTGTCAAGCACAAAATTCATACCCAGACCAAATTTGATCGTTTGGTTGCATCGAACGCAGGGATTGGGAGTTTGCCCATGAGCATAGGCTTCCATAAAGGGATCAAAGACATTTTCTTGAAAGTGTTCGCTGCAGGTGAGGAAGTGAAAGGGGATGCCCAGGAAGTGGCATACTTTTTCTGCTTGCAAACGTCGCTGTTCCAGTTGTTGCGGCTGGTCCAGATGCATTAAAACCAGAAAAACACCCACCACTTCAAAGCCCTTTTGCTTCAAGAGGTAGGCGGATACAGCGCTATCGATGCCTCCACTGATCAGCGTGGCTATCTTTTTAGCCATCAGTGCCGATTTTGTTCAAACGATCCAGAATTTTCTTGTAATCCACTTTTTCTTTGTTCATGGATGGGATAAATTCATCAGTATTATCGCTTTGAGCTGGCTCAATAAGCAACTGCTGCTCCAATTTGCTGATAATCGAAGCTAATTCAGCTCTAAAAAGGGGCTTTATTTCTGTATCCTGGAACGCTTTTAATATCTCGAGGCAATCTTTGTCTCCAATCCAGCCTAATGCTTCGATGGCAGCTCGTACAATTTTATCCTGAGGAGCATGGAGCAGTTTGCTGATATGCTCAATAGACAAGATGCTTTTAAGCTTCCCCAGGGCTTTTATGATATTGGCTCGAACGTTTTGGTCAGGCTCGGTATTTATCATTTCCAGCAGGCTTTTTTCCGCTCGAAGGTCGCCAATCATCCCCAAAGCCTGGGCAGCATTTCTTCGGACAGCGATATGTTCATCTTTTAAGGCAGAAATGAGCACCTTTGCAGCACGTTGTACCTTGAGTCTTCCCAGGGAGTAAGTTGCTTTGGATCGCACCTGTCCCGAAGGATCAGATAAAAGAGCGTCTATAAGTACCGGTCCTGCATGGGCGTTTTTCATCAAGCTCAAAGCATGTGCAGCAAAGCTTCGAACATCTTCATCTTCATCTTCGCTAAGGGCTTCAGCTATGGTGGGCACTACTTCAGGATCATGGATATCTGCCAATGCTTCCAGTGCCCAGAGTCGGATTTTTTCGTTATCATAGCTGTGATAAACTTTAATAAGCCCATGGACATCTTCCATTTTCCGCATTTGTTCAATGATTCGTTCATTCATTGCGCTTCTCCTTGCATAAAACAAAAAAACAGGAAAAGAGTATAAGTGTACTCTTTTCCTGTTGTAATTGAAGATCAGTATTCGTCGGGAAGCTGGGCTAATTCTGCTGCTGAGAGCACAGGGCCATGCTTGCAGACGTAGAATGATCCAACATTGCAGCGTCCGCATTTGCCAATCCCGCATTTCATTTTGTTTTCCAGGGTAGTAAAAGTATTTTCCTCGGCAAATCCAAGCTCTTTGAGCACTGGAAGCGTGAGTTTGATCATAATGGGGGGACCGCATACGACTGCCACCCCATCGTCACCTTTGATGCCGGATTCTTTTAAAACAGTAGGGACAAAGCCCATTTTTCCATTCCACCCCGAACAGCCATATTCTGCTTTATCGCCTC
>CAZMFK010000245.1:0-2625 GCA_964565545.1 uncultured Caldisericota bacterium
ATAAAAAGCATGGAAGATGCTTTTATAAATGCTGATGTTTGCATCTCTCTTTCTGCTTCAGGCCCGGGCATCATCCATCCCGAATGGATTCAAAGCATGAACACTAAAGCTATTGTATTTGCCTGCGCCAACCCGGTACCTGAGATATACCCTCACGAAGCCAAAGCAGCAGGAGCTTTTATTGTGGCTACAGGTCGCGGTGATTTTCCCAATCAGGTCAACAACTCGCTTTGTTTCCCTGGTCTTCTCAAGGGAGCGCTTAAAGTGCGTGCGAGAAAGATTACAGACACGATGGCTATCGTCTGCGCTCAAACCATTGCGGACTATGCATTGAAAAAAGGGATTGGACCAGAATCCATTTTATCCCCTATGGATGATTTGGAGCTTTTTGCTTTTGAAGCCGCAGATATTGGAATGCAGGCCCAAAAGGAAGGTTTGGCGAGAAAAGAGCTTTCCTGGGAGGAAATACAGCGGCAGAGCCAGGATGAAATAAATGATGTTCATCATCTGATGAAGCTTTTCCTGCATCAACATGCTGATCAGTTGTTGCCAGTAACTGAGATTCAGATCATCTTTGATGAAGCTATTAGAAAGGCCAGATCCAAAGAATAATCGGTATGGAAGCAATGAGTATCAATACAGATAGAGGCAGGCCCATTCGCCAATAGTCATTGAAACGGTATCCTCCGGGTCCCATGACCAGGGTGTTGGACTGATGCCCAATCGGTGTGAGAAAAGCACAGGAAGCTGCAATTGCTACCCCCATCAGGAAAGGATCTGCTGAAAAGCCATAAAACCTGGCCAGCTCCAATGCAATGGGCGCCATAAGTATAGCGGTGGCTGCATTGTTTAATATGTTTGAAAGCAGCATCGTCAGCAACATCAGCAATCCCAACAATAAGGTATTTGGCAGAAATTTGGTAATGCCCAGCAACAGGTTGGCCATCCAGGCAGCGCCCCCTGTACTCTGCATTGCCATTCCCACGGGGATCATCACAGCCAGGAGCACCAATACCGGTCCTTCAAGGCCTTCATAGGCTTCTTTTAAATTGATATGGTTGAAAATGATCAGAATAAAAACCAAAGCAATAAATGCAATGTGAAAAGGAATCAAGCCTGACAGAACAAACAAGAGGGTTAGCGCAAACCAAAAGAAGGGAAGTGGATTTTGTTTTCCGGTAGGAAATGTCCACCCTTTGCTTTCGAGGGGTAAGCAGGACATATCCTCAAAAAAGGATTGAAAGCTTTCTTTGGTGCCCTGAAGCAGTAAGACGTCCCCTGCTTTAATTCTAATATTCACGATGCGATCCCTGAACATTTTTCCCTGGCGGGACAAGCCCAGAACATTGATGGAATAATGAGTCCGTATGAGCAGTTGCAGGATATTTCTGCCAATCATGTTGCTGCCAGCCATAACCACGCATTCCTGTATGACTGAATCCTGCTCGATTAGGACTTCAGAAGAATGTTTGGTGGTTTGGGCCTCAAACACCCACTGGGTTGCTGAAATAAGCTCTTTAATTTTTTCAGGGCTGGCTTCAATCACTAAAATATCACCTTTGCGAATGTGATAACGGTGATCTGGCGCCTGCACTCTGGAATCACCACGAATAACGCATAAAACGTTCCAATCTTCTATTTTGAGCTCTTTTTTGATTCTAAACAAGGTTCTTCCCTCGAGAGGATGATCTTTGGGGATGCGAACTTCGGTCACATAGTCATTGAAACTGCTCATTTCTTCATCCAGGTTTTTAGCCCGGATCGGGAGAAAGCGCCATCCAATCAGTGCTATAAAAAAGACGCCAAGCAGGGTGATGAGAGCGCCTGAAGGCAAAAAATCAAAGAGGCGGAAAGCCTGGCCGGTGTATTCCTGTCGGAAGGTAGCAATAATAATATTGGGAGGGGTACCAATCAAAGTATTCAAGCCCCCTACCAGTGAGGAGAATGCCAGGGGCATCATCAGCAATGAGGGCGAATATTTGCCCTTTTTGGCCAGATCCAGTGCGATAGGCATACATAAGGCAAGGGCTCCCACATTGTTCATAAAAGCGGATAATATCGAAACTAAAATAGATAATAATAAAATATGTATGACGGGCCTGGAGGATAATTTCCATATCCATGAAGTTACTTTACCGATCAACCCTGTTTTCATGATCGCTTTGCTGATGATCAAAATAGCTGCCACAGTAATCACTGCCGGGTGATGAAAGCCATAAAAGGCTTCATCCGGGGGCACAATCTCTAAAAAGACAAGTACCAGCAGGGAGAACAGCGCAACTACATCATAGCGCCATTTGTCAATAAAGAAAAGTACCAGAGTCAAACCAAGCACAATAAAGAAAATGGTCATTTCCATGCTTATATCATCAGAAAACCAATTAAAAAATCAAGTTAAAAATCAATGATTAACTACAGTGATTAAGATGTGAGCCAGATTATTAAAGATTCCAAAGATGTAGTTGATATGGTATTTATAAATGATACCCAGTACCCATCAGCTGAAATTAACAATCAATTTTAGATAGTAATTATACTCCCCTAAGTATTGGAATCTATCTAAATATTGTTAATATACTTATTAAAAAAGTATTATGTTAGCGATTCTAAGAAGTTGCCTCTCTG
>CAZMFK010000246.1:0-2616 GCA_964565545.1 uncultured Caldisericota bacterium
CAGTTCAACTGATGCTTGATATCACTCCTCCTTATCTCAACATTTTATCTCCTCGTCATGAAGAAATTATTTGTACTTCCCGTGTTGATATTGTGGGTAAGGCAGAAATTGATAGCCAGGTCTGGGTTGGAGATATTCCCGTGCTTCTGGATCGCTTTGGCAATTTTGTCGTCCAATGGACCCCCGATCTGGGTCGAAACCAGGTACTTGTTCGTGCAGTTGATCGAGCTGGCAATGAAACTCGAAAAGAATTACAGTTTTTAGTTTATCCGGGCATTGTAGTCGAGGCAAGCCTTGGTAAAAATACAGCTTTAGTCAATGGGGAAGCCAGAGAGATGCAACCTGCCCCCTTTGTAGATCGTCAAACAGCTGAACTCTATTTCCCTCTTCGCTTTATGGCGGAAACCCTATCCTACAAACTCGAGTGGGTGCCCCAAGGTGCTTATGTATCGATGAAAAAGGACAACTGGGAAATTCGCATCAGATCTCTGGATCCTGTTGTACAGATACGCAGTGGCAGTGAAGTGGAAGAGGTGCGCTTGCAATATATGCCCACGATTTATCAGGGAGCCATGATGATTCCGGCTGAGTTTATCAAACGAATTTGGGCGGGGGATCTCATGATGGACCCTGATTTAAAAAAGGTAATTATGCATTTTTGTGAAAAATCAGGGGTTTAAGGTTCTGTGAGGTGAATCATGAAAAAAATATTAGCTTTTGTAATTATTTTCTGCAGCATTCTGGCCCATGTGCCAGTAAATGCCCAAACGGTTGCTCAAATCATGATTTCGCCCAATATCCAATGTCTTCAACTGGGCGAAAGAGTAACCTTTAATGCTCAGGGATATGATGAATCAGGTCAGTTAGTCCCAGGAGCAGTTTTTACCTGGCAATTGAACGGACCTGGGGTCATGGAATCATCTACGGATCAATCCATGACCTATCGTTCTACTTCGCCAGGTACGGTGGTGATCACTGCCAAATCTGGTTCAGTTAGTGCGAGCGTGCGCTTCACCGTAGCCAGCGGAAAAGTTAAAAATGTGCAGGTTAGAGTTGATCCTGATACAGCTGGAGAAGTGGCTGAGTATTACATCTTTTTTGAAACTGACGAATGTGGTTTGCTGGAACCTGGCGATAAAATATACATTGCCTTTCCAGTGGGCACTATTCTTCCTTCGTATTACCACTGTAGCACTATTTCTGTTAATGGAGCCACGGCTACCTATGAAATCCGTGAATCCAGTGATCGGCACAAAAGCCCTATCTTGATTATTACTGTTCCCAATTATTTTCGATCCTCCACCTCCATCTACGTTCGCATATGCAAAGTGATTAACCCTCGCGGAGGAAGCTGTTATGTCCTGGCAGTAGCTACCAGCAAACAAACCCAGTGGGTTCTTTCGGCACCTTATAGCATCCGTGGTTCGATTATTACGCCTCCCCTGGTGGAAACTAATCCAGACATTGCTGGAGAAATCGCTGAGTATAAGATCAGTTTCAAGACTTCCCTTTCAGGTAGATTATCCGGATGTTATGGAAGTTTTATCCAGGTGGAGTTTCCTGTTGGCACTAAAATGCCCTCTGAGATCCTTCCGGAACATATCCTGGTGAATAATGTTCCCTCATGTCCTTATATTAAGCCTGAAATCAGCGGGCGAACTGTCAAGCTATTTCCCCAAATGGTGGTTATTGAAGATTCCGAGGTTGTTATCCTCTTTACGCTGGATGCAAAAATTGGAAATCCTGAAAAACCAGATGACTACCAATTAGCAGTCTGGACCTCCTCTGATACGATCCGAGTGCTTTCCCGAAGCTACAAGATCAGGGCCTCTTCCATCGAAGATGTAACTGTTGAAGTTGATAGACCCTACATTCAAACGCCTTCAGCTTATACGATTCGCTTTAAGACAGGTCTTGTCGGTCGTTTGGGTATAGGGGCTCTCATAACTATTTATTTCCCTTCCTCCATGACTATTCCAGAGAATTCCCGTCCCGGAAATATTAAAATCAATGGGGTTCCCACCATCAAAAATCCTATTTTCCAGGGAAAAACAATCATCCGGATTCCAACGCCGGTTGAAATTGAGGCAAAAAGCCAGGTGGAAATAGTTATTACTGAAGAATTCGGCCTTATCAATCCCCCTGATCCTCGCAGATATTATGTTGAAGTTCAAACCGCCAAAGAAGGCACCCTGGTTAAATCAACGGAGTATGTTATAGGTCCCAGCGTTGTGGGGGATGTATCTGTCCGCCTGAGCATGCCCTATGTTGGCGTTGCCAGCGCAGTGGAACTATCATTTGTTACGGGTGGAGGAGGACGGCTGCAAGCTGACAAGGATAGAGTGTTTATTGTTTTCCCCAAAGGCACCTACCTGCCCAATGCTATCCAGCGAAGCTCTGTAAGTATTCAGGGAATCGAAATAAAAGTTACTCCATTCATTAAGAAAGAGTCCATGGAAATTATGCTTCATATACCCCAGGATGTTCCTGCTCAGAGTCGAGTTGTAGTTCGCTTCGAAGAGTCAGCAGGATTGCTCAATCCCTCTGCTGTTGGTTTTTATCGCTATCAGGTGGCTACATCGAGAGAAGTGTCTTATATCCAGTCTCCATTGATCG
>CAZMFK010000247.1:0-2612 GCA_964565545.1 uncultured Caldisericota bacterium
TCCTGAAAAAAGCATATTCAGCTGATCTCCAGGGGACAAATCTTTTGCCTCTATGGGCAAGGTATCTTTTTCAGCGCTTACTGATTCCCCAGTAAGCGCACTTTCATCAACCTTCAGACTGAAGGAATTAATAATTCTTCCATCTGCCGATACGAAGTCACCGGCTTCAACAATTATAATATCCCCAACGACTATATCTTGTGATGCTACGGTAACCGTCTCCCCATTGCGCATGACTCTAGTCTTTGGTGAAGAAAGTGCCTTTAAAGCTTGAAGCGATTCCTCTGCTTTCAAATGCTGCACTGTACCCAAAATCGCATTTAAAATCACGACAACAATTATAACCAAAGTACTCTCGATCTTTCCCAAAAGTGCTGACAAAGTTGCAGCTACTAATAGAATCCAAACTAGAAAATCCTTAAATTGGGACAAAAATATGAGAATCGGCGAAGGTTTTTTCGCTTCCTGCAGGACGTTCCTTCCATACAGTTTACGCATATTCTCAACCTCTATATCGTCCAGGCCTTTTTCGTTGGTTTGCAGTTCTTGCATTACTTCATCTGTCGTCATCTTATAAAAATCTTTCATATTGCACCCCTTTTTTGTGAGTATTTACTTATCCAAAATATCATTGTTTTTGATGGACCTCTTTGTCAATCCATACACATTCCTATTGATAATCTGGCACTACGTTAAAGCATTCTATAAAGGCCTCATTATCGGTGTACTTGTGGTCCACTATTTTTGCCATATTAACTATTTCCCCTTCGCAATATATTCTGTATCCTTTATCTAACCCATAAAGATAAGCAGGGATTATCGTATCTACGTCCCGCATAATACCATCCATGTATCTTTCCGGGCTATTATTTCGCCGCCTTTACTCGTTTCCTGTTTTTATTTCTTTGCCGTCAGGTAGAATGAAAGTCTGTTCAAACTTAACATCCATCACATCTGCTATGGTCTTAAGCTCTTCTAAGGTTATCGTTTCACGCTTCAGCTTCTTCCCGAAGTTCTGTGGCGACTGATCTAAGCGTCTAGCCAGTTCGGAGACACTGATATTCATTTGTTCACATAGCCGTCGTATCATGTCCGAGGTTTTCATAATAGTCCCTCCATGCCTCAATAGAAATATTGTAAACCATTTGGTTTCAAATAACAATTGAATGTTTACAAATTGAAAACCCGCAACTCAATAAAAAGAGCTGCGGGTAAAATTGTGTTAAGAATTACTATCCGATATTGTCCTTGAAATCAGGTCCAGATTAAAATGATGGAGTCCTGTTTTTTCTCGGAAATCCGTGGGTGTACGTATATCCTTGTACAGCACACCAGCCAGTGTTTTTTTGTTCCTGCTTCGTTTTATTTCGGGTCTAATCTCAAAAGCATTGCATTGATCGCAACGATAACAGTGGAGAGGGACATGAATACTGCTCCAAGCGCAGGGCTCAAAGTTATTCCGATAGGAGCCAAAATACCAGCGGCTATCGGGATAGCAATAAAGTTATAACCCGCTCCCCAGACAAGATTTTGCTTCATCTTACGGGTGGTATTTCGGGACAATTCAATGAAGGATTCGATATCTCCCGGATCTGATTGGGTCAGAATGATGTCGGCAGAATCCAGGGCCACTTGCGTCCCGGCCCCAATGGCCACACCCACATCTGCCAAAGCAAGAGAGGGTGCATCATTGACGCCATCTCCTACCATGATAACCGTCTGGCCTTGATTTTTCATGGACTCGATTAGATTGTATTTATCTTCGGGAGATTGGTTTGCTCTATATTGAATGCCTAGCTCTTCCGCCACTCCTTGTGCAGCATTTTCGTTATCACCGGTAGCCATGATCGGCTCGATTCCGTACTTTTTCAGCGCTTGGATTAAATCTCGACTGCTTTCCTTTAGTTCATCTCCCAATGCAACGGCGCCGATTGCTTCGCCATTTTCGACGAGTATGCTCACTGTGGCGCCTTTCGGCGTTTCCATATCCAACGTTTTTCCATATGATTTTTGGCTAATCAATTGATAACGGTGACCATTGGCTTCGCCTTCTACTCCTGCACCTGAAATAACTTCAATGGAATCAAAGTATACAGGGCTGAGACCGTTCTTTTCTGCATGCTGGACGATCGATTGGGCAATTGGATGACTAGAGCCTCCTTCGATGCCGGCCATTAAGACAATAATTTCTTCTTGTGTATAGGCACCGCTCAAATGTGTAACGTTCAGGACATTAAATTCTCCCGTCGTTAATGTACCCGTCTTATCCAATACCATGACATCCGCTTTAGTAGCTAATTCCAACGCTTCTCTATTTTTAACTAGTAATCCTCGGCTCGCACCCAAACTAGTACTACGTGATACTACCAAGGGAATAGCAAGACCCAAAGCGTGTGGGCAGGCAATAACTAACGTCGTTACAGTAAAGATAACGGCTGTAGGTAAATCTGCAATGATCATCCAGGCTACTAGAGCGATTAAAGCTGCTATTACTGCAATGTAGAACAACCAGCTAGCTACTTTATGGGCCAAATTCTCTGCTCGAGAAGGCTGACTTTGTGCTTGGTTAATTAATGTTTGTACTTGCGAGATAAAGGACTTATCGCCTGTTT
>CAZMFK010000248.1:0-2608 GCA_964565545.1 uncultured Caldisericota bacterium
CGATTGACTTTGACTAAAAGTCAACTGGAACACCGCTATTTAAATTTAACTGAAACTGAGGTGACTCAATTCCAAAATATGCTCTCGCATATCGTTTTTAAAAGCCCTACGAAGAGTAGGTTTAAAGATATCATTCAAAAAAACAAGCGAGGGCAATCCTCCCTCTGGCGCTATGGAATTTCAGGTGATTTTCCTGTCATACTGTTGGTTTTGCAAAAAACTGACCAAATGAAAGTTTTGTGCGAAGCGTTAAAAGCCCATGAATATTGGAATTCAATGGATATGAAGATCGATTTGGTTATTCTTAACGAAGAAGAGTTTAGCTATGACATGCCTTTAAGTGGAATTGTCCGTGAGATGGTGCTTTTAAACCAATCTAATCCCACTTTCAACAAACCAGGTGGAATTTTTATTCTGAATAAAAATACAATTGAAACTGAAGATATTTACCTTCTTCATGCCGTTGCAAGGATCATTTTGATGGGCAATCAGGGATCAATGATTGATCAGATTGATCTTCTTGCGCAAGAAGATCATATGCAATTGCCTGCCAAAACTATGGCAATACAAAGTGAAAAACCTGTCATATCTATTCCAAAAAGGACTGACTTGCTTTTTTATAATGGCCTGGGAGGTTTCAGCGCTACAGGCAATGAATATATTATGCAATTAGATCGAGGGCAGCATACTCCTGCTCCATGGATCAACGTCATCGCAAACCCTGGTTTTGGCTTTATCGTATCTGAAGCAGGTTCTGGGTTTACCTGGTTTGAAAACAGTCATGAGTATAAGTTAACGCCATGGTCCAACGATGCAGTGATCGATCCTCCAGGGGAAGTCATTTATCTTAGAGACAACGATACTGGGCAGCATTGGACAGTTACCCCTTTGCCTATCCGACAAGAAGAAATCTACACTATTAGCCATGGATTCGGATATACTTCATTTGAACACAGCAGTTATGAAATCGAACAAACCCTTATTCAGTTTGTTCCTGCCAGTGATCCCGTTAAAATAAACCTTCTAACTCTTGTTAATAAATCAAGTCAGGAAAAGCATTTGACATTAAGCTATTTTGTTAGACCTATACTGGGAGTCAATGACCAGGAAACATCGATGTTTATTCAAACTAAATTAAGCGAATCAGACATATTGATGATGAAAAATCCTTACCATGCTGTATTTTCTGAAACAATAACTTTTATGGATTCTTCTATTAGAGAGCGAACAGTCACCGGTGATCGAAATGAATTTTTTGGATTTGGAGATGAGCGCTGCCCAGACGGATTATTTAAAGAAGAACTTTCAGGCAAGCTAGGCATTGGTTTTGATCCTTGTGGAGTCATACAGGTCAAGCTGACTCTTTTGCCAGAAGAATGCAAGGAGATTGTTTTTCTTTTTGGAACAGCACTAAATATGGATCAAATCCACGAGCTTTCATCAAAATACCGAAAAGCAGATCATGCCAAACAAGCTTTGAGCAAAGTCCAGGAAATTTGGCAAGATCAATTAAATACTTTGCAAGTTGTAACTCCGGTGAAATCTATCGATATTCTGATCAATGGCTGGCTTCCCTACCAGGTAATTGCTTGCAGGCTTTGGGCCAGGTCTGGCTTTTATCAATCAGGTGGGGCTTTTGGTTTCAGGGATCAACTTCAGGACTGCATATCGATGGCTCATATTTGTCCAGAAATAGCTAGAGCTCAAATCTTGCATCATGCTGGACGCCAATTTGAAGAAGGAGATGTGCAGCATTGGTGGCATGAGCCTCAGGGAGTGGGCATTCGCACACGATGCTCGGACGATATGCTGTGGCTACCTTATGCTACAGCAGAATACATTAGAATCACAGGAGATACTTCCATACTCCATGAGAAAATTTCATTTCTCATGGATGCGCAGTTGAAAGAATCAGAATTGGATCGATTTTCAAGTCCTCCATCGACAGAAAAAACTTTTTCCCTCTTTGACCATTGCATTCGAGCAATTGAATATTCTTTTCGATGGGGTGAACATGGTCTACCGCTCATTGGTAGTGGTGACTGGAACGATGGGATGAGCAATGTTGGACATAAAGGAAAGGGAGAAAGTGTATGGCTAGCTTGGTTTATAATTAGTATTCTTAAGATGTTTATTCCAATTTGTAATGCTTTAGGCGAAGAAAGTAAATCTATTTATTATTCAAGCATTTGCACTGCCCTTTTAAAAGCTATTGAAAACAATGCTTGGGATGGTAACTGGTATTTAAGGGCTTTTTTTGATGATGGGACTCCTCTTGGTTCAATACAAAACAAAGAATGCAAAATTGATTCCATAGTTCAAACCTGGGCAGTATTATGCGGTGAAGGAAATCAAAGGCGTGCAAAGATAGCCATGAGCTCTCTCGAAGATTATTTGATCAGTAGAGAAGAAGGCATAATCAAACTAATTGCACCCCCCTTTAATGAAAGTGATTTAGAGCCCGGTTATATCAAGGGATATCTTCCTGGGGTTCGAGAAAACGGAGGACAATATACTCATGCTGCAGCTTGGGTAATTATAGCTTTTGCTAAACTGGGAGATGGAGACAAGGCATGGGAACTTTTTGAACTCATTAATCCTATCAACC
>CAZMFK010000249.1:0-2575 GCA_964565545.1 uncultured Caldisericota bacterium
GCTGAATAACAGCCAGGTAGATCTGATACAATTACACCAAAGTCGCTGTCCTTATCTTTCTCGATATAAACAGGGTATTTCATTTGTTTTTTCCCTCCAATCCTGTATATTTTAGGATGCTTTTCAACGTACCCAAGGGCAAATCAGCTTTTGGATGTGGTACAGTAATCTTTCCAACTTTTGTGTCATGTTTAAACTGATGATGACTGCCCCTAACGTTAAATAAATACCAACCATCATTAAATAGTATTTTTATCATCTCGCTACTTTTCACATTGTGTATTATACACAATAAAGATTAAAAAACAAACAAACCTAACAGGCTACTTCATGTGATTAGAATAGTATTAGTTAGTATTAGATGAGTATTAGTATATTCCAAAACAAAACCATTTAATTAATCGACATGGTTGATAACACTCAACTGTAAATAATTGCCAGTTCCATGGTTTGCAAAAAAGTATATTTTAGCAACTTTAATGCAAAAACATTTATAAATTGCCGGATATGTGCAAAAACATGATAAAAATTCCACTTTGATGCAAAAATGATTATAGCCCTTTTTCTCTTTTTTTCTTCTTTTTTCAGAAGTTTGATTGGACTTTATATCTGATATGCTTTGAAAACATTTAAAACTTCCAGCGTATCCAGAGCCCGTAAGACCTGCACTAAAGTAAGCAGACTAACTGACCTTCCAGATTCCATTCTGCTGATAGTTGTTCTATCAAGCCCAGATCTTTCAGCTATTTCTTGTTGAGAGATGTTTTTGTTGATCCGCATCTGTTTCAAGGTCTGGCAAATTTCCATCACGATTTCTAGATCGGACTTGCCAAGTAAATTAAAATCCATTGCCTTAACCTCCGAGGTTCATCTCTATCTTTTGTTGCTATTTTACAACATTATATAGTTATCTCGAGTATATTGATGCATATTTGCAACATAATAGCTAAATGCCCCCGTATAGGACATAAACGGGAATGCACTTTCTGTTTAACATGGATATTCTATAAGTCTATTTTAAAAATTACCATGCAATACATAAAATCTAACAACTGAGGAAGCTTATGCTTTCCAGTCATATTCGATAAATTGAGCTGTTTTTTGGGCGATAGTTGGCCCAAGGAGACGCTCAAGCACATGCAAAGCACCATCGATTCCAGCGGAGACCCCCGCAGTGGTGATAATTTTACCGTTGTCCACAAAACGTTCTCCAGCAAGCACCTGAATGGAAGGATACTTCTCTTGAAGCCCTTGGGTAGCACCAAACCAGGTGGTAGCCTTGAGTCCGTTCAAGAGCCCTATTTCTGCAAGGATAAAGGCTCCAGTGCAAACGGAAAGGACGATTTGAGCATTTTTCGTTTGACGGAGTATCCACTGGGCAATACGGGGATCCTGGCTGGCAAGTTTTAAATTGCCCCCAGGGATGACCAGGATATCGGCCTGAGGGGAGGTTTCCAAGTCATACATTGCATGAAAGGGCATCCCTGTATGAGCATGGATTGCATTTTTATCCGGGGCAACCAGACTAACCTCAAAGGCAGGTTGTCCAGATTCGTTTACTGTGTCGTGGAAGATCTCCAGCGGTCCGCAGAAATCGAGGAGATAGACTCCTTCATACACTAAAATGAGTACTTTCATGCTTAACCTCCATGTAAATTCAAATACTTACTTCGAGATTTCAAGAATGTTCTTCTTATCCTCATCTCCAGTAGGTATGGTATCACCAGATTCTATAAGCAGTATCCTGCAGGGCTTTTCTGCAAAAGGCTTGTGATCTGTGGCTTTCGGTACCACCAGAATCTCACCTTCTTTGAGCAGTACAGAGCGATCTCGGAAATCTATTCGGAGCTCTCCTTCGACGACCATAAATAGCTCATCACTGTGTAAATGCTGATGCCAATGGTAGTCGCCCTGGACTTGGGCGATTCGTACTTCGTAATCATTGAGCCGGGCTATGACTTTGGGCAACCATAGCTTTTTGAGCTCACTAAATTGCTCCTTAATATTAATCTTTTTCATAATAGATATAATATAACTTGATTTTCATGATTGATAAGTCAATAAGTGGTGGTTGGAAGATGAAATTGAGGCAATAACAATGACCATCCTGAATGTGTACTATGTGGCACATGTATCGATCAATGCAATGAAAAAGTGATACGATATAGCTTTAACAATAAGCATTAGGTGAAGGGAGTATCATGAAAAATAATTTTTTTGCCATTTTTTTTGCTGGCCTATGGATTGTAGTCTCTGAATTTGTCCGCAATGAGTTTTTACTCAAAAGCTTTTGGGTCGAACATTATTCAAGACTCAATCTGGAATTTGCCACCCTACCCATCAATGGCATCCTTTGGACCTTATGGAGCTTTGTTTTTGCGTGGATCATTTATAAACTTTTATCCAAATTTACCTTCGGAGAAGTCTTTTGTATAGCCTGGACTGCTGGATTCGTGCTTATGTGGTTTACACTTTACAATCTCCAGGTACTTCCGTTGGCTTTACTGATTTATGCCATCCCTCTCAGTTTGCTGGAAGTTTGGCTTGCGCAGATCATCATTTTGAAGCTAAAAGC
>CAZMFK010000250.1:0-2568 GCA_964565545.1 uncultured Caldisericota bacterium
TTCATAATTTCTTCTGACTTCTTTTGTTGATTGTCTTTATACAATTTATTGATCTCTGTAATTCTGGGTTGAATTGCTTGAATCTGGGCTTGAGATTTCATCGAAGATATACTTAAAGGATACATAAGAACTTTAATCAGCAATGCAAGAAACAAAACAGCCCATCCATAATTTCCAAACCAATCTGAAAATTGATCTAACACTATTCGGAAAGTACCAATAACTACATTGGGTCTAGAAACTTCAACAAAAAAAGTATCCGAAATGGATTGTTCTTCACCGTATAAATCGTTATAGCGAACAGTCCATCTGAGCTGGTAGCTTCCCAAAGAGGTATTTTCAGGAACCTCCAAAGGATAATGGGGACTTACACTCTTTTTATCCGAGACCATTTCAGAGACGGGTAATATGGCTGGAGTGTTTTGAATTCTTAAAAATGGTTCAATAGAATCACTATCAACTCCAGAAATTTCCAAGCTTACGTCTTTAATAGTATAGCCATTGCGATTTACTATTTTAAAAACCAGGTTTGAAATTTCTGAAGCTCGAACTTTTGCAGTATAAGTTACTTCAAGGTCTTTAGGCAATTCTTTGGTATCATTTGCTTTTGCGATATTAAATAAAAGACCTATGCATGTAATCAATACCAATACGTAAAGTGCAAAACGTTTAAATTTCATAACTATATTCCTTTCCATTGATTTTCAGTTTTAGGGAACAGGATCATATCCGCCCTTGTGGAAAGGGTGACATCGGGATAATCGTTTAATGGACAGATAAAAACCCTTCCATGCTCCATGCTTTTGAATGGCTTGCAAAGCATAGTGCGAACAACTGGGATAAAAACGACAAGAAGAAAAACCTTTAAGCGGAGAAATAAGAAACTGGTACGTTTTAATAATAAATATCAAAATTTTCATATTGTTGGCTCAATAATATTCATTTCTATCTTGATCAATCGATAAATCTCCGAACTCAGTACATCAATAGGAACAGAAATCAAATCAGGCAATCCAATAACTACTATTTGCCATTCGCGAGGAATAAACTCTTGAATTTTAAGAAAAGCTTCTTTAATTCTTCTTCTCAGAAAGTTACGCTCAACAGCGTTTCTTTTTTTCTTTTTAATAGTAAATCCAACTCCTGGCCCGGCTTCTTTTTTTACAATGATGCAAAGATATTTGCCAGATCTGAAGCTACCTTCCTTGAAAACCTGCTGGAATTCTTTGGAAGATAGCCTCTTCCATAAAGTTGTCATTCAACGCTGATGCGTTTTCTGCCTTTGGCTCTTCTTCGGCGTATCAAAACTTGTCCACCGTGAGTGCGCATTCTTTTTAAAAAACCATGAACACGAAATCTTCTTCGTCGATGCGGTCTATATGTTGTAAGCACTTAATTTAACCTCCTCTATATTGCAGTCGTTATTATATTAACAGCAGCCTTACTGTCAATTTCATCAACTAATTTCATAATTATACTCATAAAATTCTAATTGCGAAAATGGATTTCTTGAATCGTATTGGTCTGATAATTTAATCATGCTATAATTATCGATTGAAAATGGAAAAAAATACTGTTATAGCGATGCTTATTGCTTCTAAGCTATTTCGAGACGAGGAACTGATAATACCAAAAAATTATTTTGAATCTAATGGAGCTAAAGTCCTAGTTGCCAGTTCTTCCTTAGAACCATCAACAGGAATGTTGCATTCAGTTGTTAATCCTGACATTACTATTAAATCCATATCAGCAGATGAAATGGATGCTCTGGTCTTAGTTGGTGGATCAGGCGCTGTCGAATATTTTGATGATCAAACTGTTTTTAGCCATGCGCATGCTTTTTATACTAAAAATAAGTGCTTAGGTGCAATCTGCATTGCTCCGATGATTCTTGCCCATGCAGGATTACTCCAAAAAAAGAAGGTAACTGTATATCCTTCAGAGGCTGATCATATACAAAGTTATGGAGCAATTTATATTAATGAAGCTGTGGTTATAGATCATAATATTATTACTGCCAATGGCCCTCAAGCGGCATTGCTCTTTGCCCAGGCAATTGGAAAGTTGTTACAACTGTAACAGGGGGTTGCTATGCGAAAATATTTGATAAGTTTCTTTTTAATTATTGTATTTCTTACTCCTTCACCATGGAATCCATCGCTGATCACCAATCAAGCTTACGCTTTAGATAAAGTAGCTTTACCCAAATCGGAAATCATCCTTCTTTCAGAAAAAGCTACGCGAATAGAAACAATTTCTTTGAATTTTAATGTCGATCAAGTTCAATGGAAATTTTCTGAAAAAGGGATGTCGTTAGAGTTAAATGACTTGCCTCCTTTGTATATTCCAGGCAAACCCATGCTTCCTTACAAAAACCATCATATACCCCTCAAGCCAGGTGAAGAATTAGCTTACATCAAAACCATTCACATTGAGTCATTTAGCTTTCCTCCGTTCAAATTTCCTGTTGAAGTTGCTCCGGAACCTCACACTATTGATAAGAAATCATATAACTATCACGAGAGCTTGAACGATAGTTTTTCTCAAAGATTATTTCCGATGGAAAAC
>CAZMFK010000251.1:0-2554 GCA_964565545.1 uncultured Caldisericota bacterium
ACATGGGATCTAACGCAGTTCGATTTATTATTGCAAATTTTGACAGCCTGTATCATTACCAAAGGGTATATTATCATCGGGAGCCTATTCGATTGGGGCATTCAGTTTTTGTTAATGGCAAACTGGATCCCGAACTAATGAATCGTTGCATCGAACTCATAGGGCAGTTTAAAGAAATAATCAAAGAATACCCTGTCGCTGCTATGCGGTGTATTGCAACCAGTGCTGTTAGAGAAAGCACCAATGGTGAAGAATTTATAAAAAAAATACTTGATACTACTGGCTTTAAGTTGGAAGTTATTAGTGGAAACGAAGAGGCCAGATTGGTATATCAGGCCATCAGTTCTAAAATCCCCTTGCTCAATCATCACTGGGTTTTAGTCGATCTTGGAGGTGGGAGTGTAGAGATATCTTTGATTAATCATCATGGAGTCATGTGGAGCCAATCACATACCATGGGTTCTGTGCGGCTTCTGGAAGAGCTAAACGCCACAAACAATGGCAAAGATAAACTAAGCAAGATTATTGCAGACTACGTTGCCTCTCTTAAATTACCTCATCAAATCAGATATTCGCAAATTTTTGGCTTTATAGCCACTGGGGGAAACATTGAGGATTTGGCAGATATTTCAATGGCGCCTGCAACACAGGACGGTGTAAATCAATTGCCTTTGTCCAAACTGCAGTCAACGATCGAGTTGTTATTTCGACTCTCCTATAATGAACGCATATCCGAATTAAAACTTCGCCCAGATAGAGCTGATGTAATTCTGCCTGCAGCAATGGTATATGAGCGTCTTTGTACTCAATCTGGAATGAAGCAGATTTATGTTCCCAGAGTTGGCACAAAGGAAGGAGTTCTAATAGACCTGGTAAAACAACTCAGCCATCCTAAAAGCCATGAAATAGCTCAAGAACTCATGATCGAAGAATCTTGTCATCAGATGGGCGTAAAATATATGTATGATGACCTTCATGCAAAAAAGGTAAAAATACTTTCTGTTTCTTTGTTTGAACAATTGCAACCCTTTCATCAGTTAAAACCTGGCGATTGCAAGCTTTTGATAGCTTCCTCATTATTGCATGATATTGGTACTTACATTAGTTATTCCAGCCACCACAAGCATTCGATGTATCTTATCCTAAACGAAGACCTGGCAGGTTTTAATGAAAACCAAAAATTGTTAGTAGCTAATATCGCACGATATCATAGAAAAAGTGCGCCTAATATAAATCATAATGAGTTTCGGGTCCTTAGCCCTGATGATCAGCAAAAAGTGCTTCTTCTTTCCGCAATCCTTCGAATAGCCGACGCATGTGACCGCGAACATCTTCAAAAAGTCCAGGGGATTAAGGTAAATCAAAAGTATCAGGGAATTTTCAGCTTTCAAGTATATGGCGAGGGCGATCTTGGATTGGAAATGTGGGCTGTACAAAAAAAAGCAAAGTTATTTGAAGAGGTTTATCGGGCTCAAGTATTGATTTCTGAAATATCGCAGGGGGGGCATGCCCATGAGTATGACGAATAAACCTAAAAGTATTCCAGGAAAGCTTATAGCGGTTGAGGGTTTGGATGGGTCTGGAAAGTCCACGCAGATTTACCTTCTGTATCGATGGCTTTTGAATTCAGGCTATCGCGTTTTCTTTACTGAGTGGAATTCAAGCGATTTAGTAAAAGAAGCAACACGCAAAGGCAAAAAACGCCAATTACTCACCCCCAATACTTTCAGTCTCATACATGCTACTGATTTTACAGATCGCTATGAGAGACAGATATTGCCTATGCTTAAAGCTGGATACCTTGTGCTTTGCGATCGATATATTTTCACTTCTTTTGCACGAGATAGAATTAGGGGCTGTGATGCTGAATGGCTTAAAAATCTATATGGCTTTGCCATACTCCCAGACATTACTTTTTACTTTCGCCTTCCCCTGGAGGTATCACTATCAAGAATTTTAGATGGTCGGAAAAATTTAAAATATTTTGAAGCAGGAATGGATCTGCACCTTTCTACTGATCCACTGATAAGCTTTCAGATATTCCAGGGAAAAGTACAGGAACAATACGAAATCATGACAGAAGAATATAATTTTGCAACTATTCCTGCAGAGCAAACCATAAGAGAACAGCAAAAAATGCTTCGGGACTTCATTTGTCAACGTATTGACTTAAGTCAGTACATCAAGGGGATCGCTATATGATGAGTGAAAAAGAAAAAGCAATGAATTCTCCAAAGCTTAAATCGGATCAATTATGTGGCAAGCTTATTGTTATTGAAGGGATGGATGCCTCTGGAAGAACCACTCAAATAACTCTTCTATCCGATTGGCTGGAAAAAGAAGGTTTTGCAGTTACACAAACAGGTCTAAAAAGATCCCGCCTGGTGTCTGAATCATTGGAAAAAGCCCAGGAGGGAAATGTGCTTAGTCCACGTACTCTTAGCCTTTTTTATGCCACTGACTTTTATGATCAACTGGACAATCGAATTATCCCTGCCTTGAAATCAGGTTTTGTAGTTCTCGCTGATAGATACATCTATACTTTGATGGCTAG
>CAZMFK010000252.1:0-2496 GCA_964565545.1 uncultured Caldisericota bacterium
CTATAATATGATGTACATGCCTGTTGAGTCAGCGATGGTTAAGCCTCTTGGGTTGACAAATCTGGAACCTTCCTCCATCCGTTACATCGGCCTCGCAATGTATCTTCCTGCAACAGTGACGGTTAACAAGAATGCCCCTTGGAATACTTTTGAAGAATTAATCAAGTATGCAAAGGCCAATCCTGGAAAAGTAACCGTAGGAAATTCTGGTACTGGTTCAATCTGGCACTTTGCGGCTGCTGGTATTGAGCAGGCAACTGGCGTTAAGTTCAACCACGTTCCATTTGATGGTGGTGCAGCTGCTGCAACTGCTGTCATGGGTGGACACATTGATGTAGCAACTGTAGCTCCTGGTGAGGTTCTCACGGGTGTCCAAGGTGGAAACCTCAAGGTTCTCGCCATTGTAGATAACAACAGATCTGTTCTTTACCCGAACGTACCTTCTTTCAAGGAACTTGGATATGATGTTAAGATTCTTGGTTGGGGTGCTTTTGGTGTACCCGCCAATACTCCTGACGACATCGTCAAGACGCTCGAATCTGCATTTGCCAAGGCTATCCAGAGTCAAGGTTTCAAGGATCTTTGCACCAAGTACGGTCTAACTCAAGGGTATCTCAATGCTGCAGATGCACAGGCTTTTGCCGAAGCCCAAGCTGCATGGTACCAGAACGAGATTCCGAAGTTTAATCTTAAGTAACTGTGTATTATGTGGGCCATTTTGTAATGGCCCACATATGTATGGAGAGTAAACAGCGAAATAGTTTGTTTCTGGAGGTTGCATGAATAAGGCAGGCTTGGTTTTTGTTGGCATTAGCATTGCCGTGGCCCTTTTTTTTATGATACCGGCATTTTCAATGCCAGGAGGTTCTTCTGATGGAGCTCCAGGGCCGGGATATTTTCCAATTATTATATCAGTAATAATAATAATCTTATCAGTTTTGCAAGGTGTATTTTATTTACGTGAAGACAAGAAATCATTTGATCAAGATGTAACACAACGAAAGAATAAACCGATACTGTTTGTTGTTTGTATAACAATTCTTGCTTACACAATACTTTTTGCATTCATACCCTTTATCCCGCTGACAATAGTTGCTGTCGGGTTTCTGAATTGGCTATTTGGGAAGCAATGGGTGCCGAACCTCATTTTTTCTGTAGTTTTTACTTTGATTATCTATGTGATATTCAGCAAATTTCTACACGTCATGCTGTAATAAGGAGTAACGTATGGATTGGCTTTCTGCATTTGCTGGTGTATTCCGGCCTGATGTGTTTTTCTATCTCGTAGTGGGTGTTGCTTCAGGTGCTTTCATTGGAACTATGCCGGGTCTCACTGCTACGATGGCTGTTGCTGTGCTGACTCCCATTTCTTTCTGGCTGGAACCAGCATGCGGTTTTGCTATGTTGATCGGTGTATACAACTCAGCCATTTGGTCTGGAGGAATATCAGCAATTCTTATCAATACCCCTGGGACGCCTGCTTCCATGGCTTCTACATTCGATGGCTATAAGCTCTCTCAGAAGGGCTATTCGGGTTTGGCCCTGAATACTAATACCATCTGGTCGGTATTTGGAGGATTGGTAAGTACCATCTGCTTGGCTACCTTTTCTTTTCCTTTGGCTAAATTTGCACTTAGATTTGGTCCCTCGGAGTTTGCTGTAGTTGCCTTGTTTGGACTTACTATGATGGTAAGTGTGTCAGGTTCATCACCAATAAAAGGTTTGCTTGTTGGTTTCCTTGGACTTCTGCTTTCTACTGTTGGACTCGAGACTATCCATGCATATAAACGGTATACATTCGGACAGGCAGGGTTATTGGATGGATTTAACTTTGTAGCAGTCATGATTGGTCTTTTTGGTGTAGGCGAAATACTTTATCAGATTTATACTACTGAACGTGACACCCCAACAATGAAAGCAGAAGTTAAGACTAAAAAACAAATGCCTTCATTTAAATTATTGGGGAAATTGTTTCCAAAAAACCTTTTTGCATCAGCAATTTCTGTAATTATTGGTGCAATCCCTGGTGCTGGGGGTGATATTGCTTCCATTATCTGTTGGGGACAGGCAAAACGTACCAGTAAGCATCCCGAAGAATACGGAGAAGGTTCAGTAGAAGGGCTCTCTGTTACTTGTACTGCAAATAATGCGGTTATCGGCGGTGCAATGACAACAATGCTATCATTGGGAATTCCGGGAGACTCAGTTACTGCAATCTTGATTGGATCCTTGATGATGTATGGAATGACTCCCGGCCCTATGTTATTCATTGAAAATAGACCTTTTGTTTTAACACTGATTACTCAAATGGTTATAGCAAACTTGGTCATACTGGTATTTGGATTGACTACGAGTAAGATTTATCCAAGACTCTTGGCGGTGAAAAAGACTTCTTTGTGGATTGTGATTTTGTTCTTTTGTTTTGTGGGAGCATACGCAATCAATAATTCCTATGTAGATCTTATCTCGATGGCGATCTTTGGCATAGTTGGATTC
>CAZMFK010000253.1:0-2492 GCA_964565545.1 uncultured Caldisericota bacterium
ACATAATGTCTTCAGTAAAGCGGGTGAGATAACGACCAAAATCGGCGTCTTCGATGTTCATATCGTCCGAACCAATATACTCTTCGCCCACTTTGCCCTCAACATAATCATCCGACAGGTTGTGCGCAACTGCTTTGCCAAGCTCAGCAACAGAAACAGGGGAGAGCATGTTGTTGACCCCATCATCTTTCCAGATTTGAATACCTAAGTACTCTCTGAGCGATAAGCGCACATTTTGGAACGTAGTAGCAGGCACAAAAAACTTTGATCCATCGGGATCTAAAAAGGTATTCTTTTGAATAGTCTGTGCCTGTTTGAAGTCGCTGGTTTGAAATTTTAATCCAGCAGCGGTAAAGGCATCCGGCATACCCCTCGGATCAACATCAGCCATAAAGACGTCAGTCTGAACAGAAAGGTTGTACAGAGGAGCATTGCATCCCCCATAAAGGACTTCTGCCAATAAAAGCAGATCTCCTTCGCCGATGATGTTTTGAATAACCTGGTTACCTTCTTGATCCAGCAAAGGAACGTTAACATTGGTCAACCTAGCATCTCCCACTGAAACAGCGCCCCAGGGAGGATTTGAATCATCATCACGATAAATCCATTCGCCAATATCAAAACGGTTCCAACCACGATTGTTTAATCCATGTACTTTGCTTGGATAATATCCGTAATCTGCAGTAGTTTTTACGTTTTCAGCGTGAACTTCATCTTTTTGGTAGGGAGACCTTTGTCCAAATTCATTAAAATGAATCCTGAATCGGAAAAGTTCTTTAAAAATCTTGGACACGATCGGGTTCGGATCGGGTGGATTAGCTGTAACGCCATGCCCATTGAAGTTTGGATCCATATCCCAATTCGTCCATTGAACAGCACAGTCCCAATCGGTATGCTTAACAACTGATCCTGGAGGGTAGTTTCGGTTATCAGTCCCAACCACAACAGTAACAGGAGTCATACGAATATCGCCTTCTTCCACCAGGTATTTTAAATTATAGTATACCATGTTGGAAGAATCTCTATGTGTACCTTTCCGGTATATAAATTCTCCAGGTTCATAAGTAGATATATGGGCATAACCAAGATACTGGTCGTTATACCCGGTTCCACCAGGGCCTGGCTTAACTGGATCTTCTACATGCCAGGATTGGTTAAAATCAGATACATTGTCTGTATGGAGCTCATCTCCACCATGGACATGCATTTGATTGACATTGGTGCTATTGTAATACCAGTGATAGCGCATATGAGGAGGCTCGGATTCTCGTTCTGTAGCAGTTTTTTGAGTTGTTTCCAAGCTAAAGCCCTGGTCATCAATTGGGGGAGGAGCTCCCGTTTCATTAAATTCCTGTTCGGGTTCTCCCCAATACACAAAATCAAATAACCGATATCCAATATCAAAGTCTTCGCCCTGGACGGTGGAAGGCTGGAATTTTCTTCCTTCTGTGCCTAACTCCAACTGAAAAGCGTCCATACTACAAAAACCAATTTGAAAATGACGACCGGTTATATTTCGATCCCAAAAATAAAGAGGATCATAATCCTCTTGGGTAAGGTCCATCAGTTTATATGGACCTTGCGTATTGTTTGCATTGGCGCGGGCATCGAGTTTGCAAGCTTCTGGAATATAGTTTCCATCTAAATTTTTGGGGTCTTTTGTAGAATCATACTCCACATAGTTGAAATACCCATCTGGATCAAGCCATAGCTGTCCTTGATCATCGAGTAAGCCAAACCAGTGATGAGTACCTTGCGATTGACCGCCGGCTGGATTAATATCTAAATAGAAATCCGTCCAGTAAATTGCATTAATACCGCCTTCGACCATAGATGCATCGAAGCCTTTCTGCCAAGGATACTTTTTGCCTTGCTGCAGTTCTTTTCCGTCCCGATTAAAATACGGTCTCATAAACCTGACAGCAATAAAAGTAGCATTTTTGGCTTCATTTGCAGCTTTCGTAATGGAAGGAGCAGTACCGAATTGCAGAATGCCAGCAACCATCAGAAAGGTTACTAACCAGCTTAACGCTTTCTTCATGCATCGTCTCCTTTCTTTAGTATAATTTCGCCACACAGTGCCTTTTTTAACTCATTTTGTTTATAGGATTTCATGTTTCCCATCTTTCTTCCTTCTCTTGTCCTGTCCTTGCTGCTTAAACAAAGCAGCAAGGACAGGAGAAGGTTTCATTCCAATACTTATGGAAGAAGATCCCGGGTAATGGTTACGGTGCGTGTTGCAGCATCGTAATCCACTTTAGCGCCCAGAATTTCTGCAACAAATCGAACCGGCACAAAAGTGCGGCCGCTTTTACTGTCGATAACCGGAGGAGCATCAATGGTATGTTGCTTTCCATTGACTACTACGGTTGTCTGGCCAATCTGCATGGAAATAGTCATATTTCCCAACACAATGGTGATACCCTTGGTAGCATTGTCATAGTTAACTTCAGCACCAAAAGCTTCTGCAATAAATCGCAGGGGGACCATGG
>CAZMFK010000254.1:0-2488 GCA_964565545.1 uncultured Caldisericota bacterium
AGTTCTCGTGAATTAATAGAACTACCTTCAATAGTTGCTTCAGCACAATAGCGTTCTTTGATATTCATTGCCACATGAAGTGGTTCGTCCAGCGTTATTTCATCAGTTGCTTTCAGGGGCAATGGAATTTCCTTGCCATCTTTCAAGGAGTGAATACAATCAATAAAACCTTTAATAAAATAGGCAAATCCTTTAGCACCCGAGTCAACTACACCATTTTGTTTAAGAATTTTTAACTGTTGTGTAGTATTTTTTACTGATTTCTCCAATTCAATATAAGCTTTGTTAAATAACTCAAAAAAATCTTTTGATTTGCTTTCAAGTTGATTCAGGATTTCAGCCCAATCACGAATCACAGTTATAATCGTCCCCTCTACAGGCTCAGCAATAGCTTCATATGCATAACGTACAGCTTTTTGGCTGGCGTGAATAAAGCTGTTTTTTGTAAATGAAGATTCATTAACTGATTCCATAGCTAAACCATAAAGGTATTGGGCAAAGATGATACCAGAGTTGCCCCTGGCACCTTTTAAAGCAGAATCTGCAATTGATTTGAGGGTTTTTTTTACACTTTCATAAGCTTGAGCTTCTTTAATGATGGCGTTCATTGTTGAAAAAAGATTACTTCCGGTATCTCCATCAGGCACTGGAAATACATTGATTTTGTTTAGAAGGTTTTTGTTTTTCATCACTTCATTTGCCCCAAATAAATAAGCAGAAAAAAGCATTTTGCTATTAATTGTTTCCATCTTTCTTCCTTACTCTGGCTAAAACCAGTCCATCTGATTTTAAGAGATTATGATACATATATCTATCATACTGTTTTTTTTAAAAAATTACTCAATTAATTAAACTTTTTTGTTGATAAGAATAAACTATACTTTTATTTAGGAGGTGAATAGTGTCTGGTAGAAATTTGATTGGTTTGATATTAATTATTATTGGAGCTTTGCTCATCCTGCAATTTACTGTAGAAGGATTTAGCCTGGGATGGTTATGGACAACATATTGGCCTATCTTATTATTACTTATTGGTTTGCACAACTTCCGATCAAGGCAAACCTCTCTCATAGGCTTGATTTTGGTTTTCATTGGTATTTTTTTTCAGCTTAGAAATCTTCAACTGCTACCTTCACCTGTTCAACAAATGTTTTGGCCTTTATTCATCATTTTTATTGGTTTGTGGATACTAATATCATCCAGAAAACCAAAACAAACTGATTATCGAGAATATTCCACTGAAAATTCAGCAAATTACACTGCGATTATGTCAGGGACTGAAGCTCGTATAGTTACCAAAGATTTCAAAGGGGGAAGCGCACTAGCAATTATGGGTGGCATTGAAATTGATTTGCGTGATGCTGAGTTGCAAAACGACGTGGCCAACATGGAATTGACTGCTATCATGGGCAGCGTGCTAATAAAAGTCCCTGAGCACTGGCAAATCCAGATTTCAAGCCTGCCTTTTTTAGGAGCATGTGAAAATCATACTCGATTTCAAGTGTCCGATAGTTCAAAGCAAGCCTTATTGAACATCCAGTGCACTGCTATCATGGGCGGAATTGAAATCAAAAACTAATGTATTAATGGGCCAATTAAAGCGTCCCTCTGTCCCATCAAGGGAGGATGGTTATTTTGTAGTGGATGGTTTGTAAAGGTTCTTCCTCTTTTTCCCAGGGACGCTTATATTCCAAAGTAGCAGTAGTGATTCCTTCTTTCATAGCTTCAAATTCCCAAATATTTATTTCAGGAGCTCCGACTATGTTGTTATTGTCCGGTCTTTCCACTTTTTGATCTTTATATTGGAGTATTGTTCCATCAAATTCTGTTTTAAAACTCCATAAATATCCCGTGGTGGCATTACCTTCAAGCTTTATCTGATAAATGTCACCTACATTTAATTCAATTTCACGCGTTTCTACCACTGAATCGACAGTCGGTGCTTTTGCTTTAAAGCAGGAGGAAAAAGAAATAAGCAAGGCCAGCGCTAAAAAAAGAGTAGCAAATTTTTTCATATAAACTCCTTTGTTTATAAAATAAAGAAAAATTAATCCTTAATACTGTTTTCGTCAATATTTGTTGAATCTTTTTTTTCATCAGGCACAAAAATTAGAACTATCGAATTAACACAATGACGAGTATTCTTATCTGTGAAACCTTCTCCAAAAAATACATGACCCAAATGTGCTTTGCATTGCTGACATACTATTTCAGTTCGTATGCCATCTTTATCGAGTACTTTTTCAATAGCCCCAGGAATTTCACTATCGAAGCTTGGCCACCCACAGCCTGAATGAAATTTGTCTTTTGATTTGAAAAGAGGTGATTGGCATCTTTTACATATATAGTATCCTTCTTGAAAAAAATCATTATATTTTCCAGAAAAAGGGGCTTCAGTACCTTTGTTTTCTATAACACGAGATTCTTCTTCAGATAAAATATTCCACTTCATGTTTGTCATCTTTAACCCCCTTAAATTATTTATAAT
>CAZMFK010000255.1:0-1637 GCA_964565545.1 uncultured Caldisericota bacterium
TAGTGCATATGATGCAAAATCCTCAAAAAATTAGTTCGTATATCCAGTTTTTACTTGTGAGCAGACACTTGGAAAGAGTTGGTGATCATTGCAAGAATATTGCTGAAGTGACCTATTTTATTACCCATGGGAAAAATATCAAACATCACCAGAATGAGATTTAGCTTGATTGAAAAATAGCTTTTTCGTAAAATAAGCCCATGAAAAAAAAAGAGATTACGTTAATTCTGGTGCTTTTTCTGTCATTTTGTTTCTTTGGATGCTCAAAAAAAAGGGTTTTGGAAGGCTACGTTATTGATGCTTTCCAGAAAAAACCACTAACAGAAAAAAAAGTCTGGATTGATCAGAAAGAATATCTTACTGACCAGCAGGGACGATTTGAAACTGATGGCATCCTGCCAGAATCTGTCAGTATTAAAATTGATGGCGATGAGCGTTTTGAAGCTTTCTCTGATCAGATTATCTTGCATCAACAACACAATTTGCGGAAGTTTGAGATCAGAGCAAGGCACCCCTTGGATTTACCTCACGAAAAGAGCTATCTTCCCTACTCTTATTCTTTGCTTTTAAAATCAGGAAAAGATAATTCTTATAACGATGTTTCGCTTGCCATATCAGGTATTCCTGCTGATCAAAGCTTTGAAACTAAAGGGGTATACCTTGATCAGCAAACGAAACAACCTGTTACTCAACACTTGCTTCAACTCGGATTTAACTTCTGGTATAAAGATGAATACCAAAACTGGCAATATTCCAGTATGCCCCCTATTGATATACCCATCTGGGGAATGATGATTGATTCCTATGTAAGTGCTATGTATGAATTCTACTACAATTTAGATTACAGCTACCAGGTTGATCCTGAAGAGCAAGTTATTCGAGGAGAAAAAGTCAGAAAAATAATTATTAAGCCCCTTAATGACACCAATTTGTTTAAAGAAATGACAATATTTATGGTTACAGAAGGGATAAATCAGGGTGCAGTTTGGGAAGCTCTGCTTGTTTTGGAAGAACACGCCTGGCTTGGACCCAGGGTTCAGATATCCTTTTTAGAAGTGAATACCTCTATTATTCTAAACCCACCAGAGATCACTCACTAATTAATCTTTATTGCGATATTACAACTTTTTGATCTCTGGCAATCCATTGAATTTGAGAATTAAAAGCTTCTGCAATAAAACGGATGGGCACAAAGGTTCGATCGTTACGAATGGCAGGTTGAGCGTCTAATTTATACTGAGTTCCATTGATCCATGCAATATCAGAATTCACTTCCAAACGAATAGTGTCCCGGTTCCATTGGATCGTTACTTCTCGCTTAATTGAATTCCATTGAACTATAGCACCAAAAATTTCAGCAATCGCTCGCACAGGAACCATACTGCGATTACTAGAAGGATCAATATAGGGTGATTCATCCAACAATTTCAGCTCAAAACCAACGTGTTCGATAATCCTGCTTCCAATTCGAAGAAGAATTACTTTTTTAATCTTTTCGGAAGAAAGGTTATTAATTTTGTTTTCTACTGAAAGATTTGATTGGAGATGAAAGTATTGTTTGCTTGAGGTAAGAACATGATAATACTGGTTATTGGGATGAACGCAAAAATAAGAGGGAGAGGGTATCTGTTGTTGTA
>CAZMFK010000255.1:1647-2485 GCA_964565545.1 uncultured Caldisericota bacterium
CTTTCCAACAAGTTGCCCTGCATATTAAAGACCCAAATTGTACCATTAACATCAAGCACATGTAAATGTCCTGTATGTGCAATGTCCATATCGACCAGTTCCTTCATGGGGATTTGTCTGGAAGAATGGATAGTTAAAAGCAGATTTCCCTGAATGTTGAATCGCAATATCTTCTGAGAAGCACTATCCATTACCCATAGATGGTTTTCAGTATCCAATAATATCTGGTTGGCTTCTTTGAAACGTAGTCTTCCTGAAATTTCTCGAACAAAAGAGCCTCTTTCTGTGTAAATCATGACGGCATTCTTTTTTTGTTCTACAATAGCCATATAACGGCTACGATGTTTGGACACTGCAACGGGACCGGGGGTTTGCAAACCGGAAAATTGAAAAAGGGTAGTGCCATTTCGATCATCAATCGTCATGGCTACACCCTTTTGAGTTTCTGAGATAAGTAGATATCCTCCACAAGGACAGGATGAAATATAATCCACAGTTTGTACTTGATTGGGAAGGGCTAATTTTTTGATTAGTTGCCCATAGGGACTGATAACATGTATATGCTGACTTTCTATTCCTGTAACAAAGACCAAACCATCTTCATTCATGGTTATTTTTGCACTATTACTGGCATTTCCAGGATATGGACCATTTAAAGCTGCCAATAAGGTCAAACTAAAAAGAATGCATATGAGTTTTTTCATCTTACTTAAACCGAAAAGAATTAATCATATCATCAACCGTTCGATTATATTCAAGGTATGCTATTTCAGGAATTTCAGCGGTAATAACAACACCAATCTGGTCATTTAAAACCAGATAGCTTAAAACCACGATC
>CAZMFK010000256.1:0-2457 GCA_964565545.1 uncultured Caldisericota bacterium
AAAGTTTTTCTTTGGAAGGAAATCATATCGACAAGAACACTCCCTTTGGATATCCTGTTGAAGGAGAGATAGATGTTAGCTTCGGTTGGCGGATACATCCAATCTTCCGAATTGAAGATTTTCATGAAGGTCTCGACATCCCAGCCCCCAAAGGGACTGAAATCAAAGCTACAGCCAACGGAACGGTAGTAGAAGCTGGATGGAAGGGTGGCTATGGTCAAATGGTTAAAATTCAGCACTCGGATATTTATTCAACGCTTTATGCTCATTGCTCTGAGTTGCTGGTCAAAGTAGGAGACACGGTAGAGCGAGGTCAGGTGATTGCTTTGGTGGGAGCAACGGGCACCGGATTATATTCTCATGTGCATTATGAGATACGGGAAAAAGATAAAACTATTGATCCTGAAAAGTTTTATAAGGATTTGGTAGAGAAAAAATAGAAAACTATAATATAGAAAATTGCAATTTCTGAATTTCTGAATATCATATTCATTAAACAAACTAAGAAAGAGTGTATTTATGAGTACTAAAATGATATGTGAACTAAAGGATCGCTCACAGATTACCATCCCCTCCAGTTTGGTAAAAAAGCTGGATCTTAAAACGGGGGATTTTTTTGAAATTCAGGAGAAAGATGGTGCTCTCTTGTTAATCCCTTCCATCACTATACCAAGGGACCAGGCATGGTTTTATAAACCTTCCTGGCAAAAAGAAGAACAGCAGGTAGATAGGGATCTGAATGATGGGAAAGGATTAAGGGCAAAGAGTAAAAAAGAGCTATTCCAAATCCTGGATCTAGATGAACAGTGAACTTGATTGTATCTCCAATATTCAAAGAAAAACTTGCTGGCTTTTCTCCTGAAATTAAAAACCTGATACGTAAAAAGCTTGATCTTTTTGTAGACAATCCAAAGCATCTATCTTTACAATCCAAAAAAATGCAAGGGACGGAGTATATTTTTGAATCCCGTATCAACCGAAGCATTCGGTTTACCTGGCAATATATGGGTGAAGCCATCGTTTTACGCAATATCGGTTACCATGATCCTACTTTGAAAAATCCTTGATTAAGTTTTAGCTCAGGCATATGGCTCCACCGATGGACCCAGGGGAAGCAGACAGCGATTTGGATATCGCCCCCCTTTTACCTTGGAATGAGGATCTGGTGGTCTTTAGTGCTGAGATCATGAGGAAAGTATAAGCAAGAAGGAAGGATGTCCAGGAACATCATTAATACATCCAGCCCCTAAAGGTAGGCAACAGGGATGATATGGTTCAAATCATCCAAGGCCAACAAATCGTCGTAAAAACATACTATTCCACCTGGACCTGTTTTTATGTCTTTCATTTTTTCAAGAACTGCAAAATTAGCAAGCTGTCGCTTGGAAACCTGGGATGCTTTTTTTATTTCTATAGGGTGCAGTACCCCATTCTGGTGAATCAATAAATCGATTTCAACTCCATCTTTATCACGATAGTAATACAAAGGAGGGGTGCTTATTCCCTGGTGATAAAAACTCTTCAAAATTTCGCTAACTACATAGGTCTCAAAAAAAGGTCCTGCCATCGCTCCTGCCTCCAGGGTATCAGGAGACGACCACCGAGTCAGCCAGGCTGCCAGACCAGTATCGAGAAAGTAAAGTTTTGGTGTTTTGAGCATTCTTTTAGTTATATTGGTGTAGAAAGGTTGAAGCAAATATACAATATGAGAAGAGACCAACACTGAAAGCCATCGTTGGGCAGTGGGCACGCTAATCCCCGCATCATTTGCCAGGGCTGTGTAATTTAACGTCTGAGCGGTTCTTGCAGCAAGAGAAGTCATGAACTTTAAAAAGGCCTGTTCATTGCTGATCTGAGCTTGATCTCTAACATCTCGTTCAATGTAGGTTTTAACATATGCAGAATAAAACAATTGCCAATCCATGGTCGCGCTATGCATTGCAGGCATAGAGCCTTGATGGATAATCTTCCAAAGCAGAGGATAATCAATCTTTTGTTTTTTTGCTTTTCTCTGCTCCAGATAAGAAACACTTGGGATAAAACTTTCTGAGAATGGATCTTGCATGATCTCTCGTAAAGATAAACCTGCTAGAGTAATGATTCCTATTCTTCCGACCAGGCTTTCACTCACCTTTTTCATCATGGAAAACTGCTGAGAACCTGTTAAAAAGAATTGCGCTTTCATCTTTTTTCGATCTGCGATCCACTTGATTACCGAAAAGAGCTCAGGGGCATATTGCACTTCATCAAGAACCAAGGGAGGGGGATTGGACTGAAAAAACAGCTTGGGGTCTTCTCTGGCAAGGAGTAATTGCTGTGGGTCATCCAGGCTGACAAACGGAAGATTGGGATACTCATGTTCGAGAAGAGTGGTCTTGCCTACCTGGCGAGAGCCAGTGATTAACACCGCAGGAAACATTGAAGCAAGGTTTCTGATGGTTTTTTCTGCATGCCGGG
>CAZMFK010000257.1:0-2457 GCA_964565545.1 uncultured Caldisericota bacterium
CTATCTTCGGTTATTCAAAGTGAACGTCTCGGTACTTCTTTGAGACCCGTTATCTCTTCTCAAGCAGAAGATCTTCGGGACAAGCGAAAGCAGTTTGTGGAAAAAATGATTGCCCAGGCACCGGTAAAAATGTTGTTTCCCATGATGTTTTTCATTCTACCTGCCATGCTGGTAATAGCCCTTTCAGCTGTGTTAATTTCCAGTTCTCCATATAAGCCAAGTTATTCTCTGGTTGAAAATGAGTTTCTCTATGTTCCGGTTACTTCAGGAGTACAGGTGTGGTGCAATCGAAAACCTATGCCGGTTTATGCCTTTGAACGCAGGCAAAGTGCCGATATGGAGCAAATTGTGTCTAATCATCCCGAAGGAATGACTACTCCCGAACAAAAAACTTACATCGAAGAATATTTTCGTTCTCGCAACGCTATTCGAAGAGCATCTTTTATCCGCATAGATTTGCCTTACAACAAACGAATGCGCATTCGGCTTTATTTTCGCTCTCGGGATGGTAAAACAGAAGTCAAATCTTTTTGGACAAAAGCTATCCGTTTTGAACTGGAAGGCTTCAAGAACAATCGTATGGACACCTTGCTTCCTCGTGTGATATTCAATGGAAGAGTTACGCAGGGACATGAAGTTATCCTGACGCTAAACAAAAAACCATTAATTCTGAATTGGGACGAAGAGGAAAAAGATCAATTTACTACTTCTTTGCGCAGTCTTATCCATGGGCGAAATCATCTGACTGTATTGGTAAAAGACCGTTTTGGGGGAGCGCTGGAAAAAAGTTATAATATCTTTTATCGGGGAATTTCTGTGAAAGCCCAGTTTAAAGAAAAAAGTCCCACTCTGGCAGAGGAGGTTACTCTGATTGGTGAAGCTGCCCAGGGTTCCACCCTACACATCCTCAAACTAAAGGGGAATAAAACTGTACCTGTTAAAGAAGTTGTTTTAGAGGATAGTACCCGTTTTTCTGTACAGGTCCCTCTGGATGTCGGGCCCAATGTGTTTCATATTTTTATACGTAGAGACAATGATCAAAGCCCGGTCTTGCAGCGAAGCATGGAACGCAGGATGACAGAATAGTATGGTAAAAACCTTGACAGATTTAAAAATAGTGGTATTAAAAAAACAAATATTTCAAAAGAAAGGAGTAAAAGATGAGAAATTTTTTTAAAGACGAAAGTGGACAGACCATCCTCGAATACGCCCTCATCATTGCAGTCCTGATCCTGCTCATTATTGCAGCTATTCCAGACCTTCGCAATGCCGTGTTAGGCGTTTTCACTCGCACCGAAACCCATTTGCTTGAAGAAGAAGTACCCGTGGAACCAGAACCAGTAACTTAGTATTTTTTTTGTGCATTGATTTTTAGGATTTTTTATTTTTTCAAAGCCGGGACAAGCTCCCGGCTTTTTTAAAAAGGGGATTATGCTATATTCTATGACCATTTTGGGAGGATATTTTCTTTCAGCTATTGCGCTCATTATAGCTCTGATTTCTGCTTACACTGACTTGCGCTACCGTAAAATACTCAACTGGGTCACCTTGCCAGCGATTCCTTTAGGGCTGATCCTGCAGGGTTTATTCTTTGGCTGGAGCGGACTGATAGATGCGGGGTGGGGTTTTTTGATAGGTTTTGGATTCTTTTTTGTTTTTTATCTTTTTGGCGGTATGGGCGCAGGAGATGTCAAGTTGATGGGTGCTCTGGGAGTTTTGCTGGGGAAAAGCTCCATCATTTATGTCTTGGTTTTTACAGGCCTTATTGGCTTGCTGATAGTTATTATTTTATTTTTCCCTTATCTGTTTTTAGCTGTTAAAACAAGAAAAGCCAGTGTGTTTTTAGCTTTTCGCAAACATTACATGCCCTACGGAATAGCTATTTCTCTTGCTTCTATTTTAACCATTACTCTTGATTTGCTCCAGATCTTGCCAGGCATATAGTCTATGATGAATAAGCAGTTATTTCTTAAAGAGCAAAAGGGCACAGCTACACTTGAGTTTGCTGTAATTTTGCCTATGCTTTTTATGATTACCTTTATGACTTTGCTCTATCTGTTTTGGATGGGTGATGCCATGTTGCAATCCTATGCAGGCTATAAATTCAATCAAATAGCTTCCAAAAACCTTCCTTTCCCATCGAACTCACCTTTGTTTACAGAAATAAGCCGGATACCTACTATGAATCTATTTCAAAACGTTGAATTTCAACATCAAAATTTGCCAATGGACACTGAAAATCAATGGTCAGTCACACGATGTTACTTTGAAAACCCTTTATTGCCTACCGAATGGCTCCGTTTAGCTTTTTTAGTTGATTGGGGAAATCCCAACCGATTTACCCATATGTATTCTTTTATTTTTGGAATTCATGAGCCCTATGCTATTCAAATCAACCATGAATCACCATAGTGAATCAGGCCAGTCTTTAGTGGAGTTTGCTTTGCTTTTTGGGCT
>CAZMFK010000258.1:0-814 GCA_964565545.1 uncultured Caldisericota bacterium
ATTGGAGCCGGCGTCGTAACTAAAATTCTGAAATAAAGAGGGAAGTTGAGGGCAATATGTCAGTTCAAAAAATGCGAATAAAACTCAGAGCTTATGACCATAGAATCTTGGACCAATCCGTAAAGCGAATACTTGAAACTGCGCTTAGTTCCGGAGCAAGAGTATGCGGTCCTATTCCATTACCTACACGCCGTTCAGTCTATACTGTATTAAGATCGCCTCATATTGACAAAGATTCAAGAGAACAATTTGAAATTCGAGTGCATAAACGTTTGATTGATATTTACGAGCCCTCTCCTGATGTTACGAGAGCTTTAATGAATATTGATTTACCTGCTGGCGTCGATATTGAAATCAAACTGTAGCAATAGGGAGGAAATAATGAGTTTGCGTATGATGGGCTTTAAAATTGGAATGACCCATATATGGAAAGATATGAAAATGATTCCGGTTACTGTGCTTCATGTACCGGATGCTTATGTTGTAGAAAAGAAGACCCTGGACAAACATGGTTACAATAGTTTAAAGGTTGGGATCATTCCAACCGAGGAAGAAAAATTAAGCAAACCTGTTCAAGGTCAATTTAAAAAAATTGAAAAATATTTCAAGCATATGTACGAAATACGAGAATTTACTTCGAATGATAACGATACTATTAGTATTAGTCAGTTTTCTGAAGGAGACAAAGTGCTAGTCACAGGAAAATCGAAAGGTCATGGTTTTGCTGGTGTCATGAGAAGGCATAATTTTTCAGGTCAGCCAAATTCTCATGGTTCAATGTCTCACAGAAGAACTGGCTCTATCGGTTGTCGCC